>CAYYWK010000821.1:962-1502 GCA_964475345.1 uncultured Desulfobulbus sp. | reverse complement strand
GCACTACGGGCTCTCGCAGGTCAAGCAGCGCATCCTCGAATTTATCGCGGCGAAGACCCTCTGCGGCAAGGCCCGCCAGACGATCCTGGTGGTCGATGACGAGGAGATCGCCCGTTCGAACATGGAACATATCCTGAAAAAGGACGGCTACGGCTGCCATGTCGCCGCCAATGGCGTTGAAGCGCTGCAGGTGCTGGCAGCCGAGGATGTCGATCTGGTCATAACCGACCTGAAGATGGAGAAGATGGATGGGCTTGAACTCCTGCAGCAGATCAATCGCATCTCTCCTGAAATACCGGTGATCATGATCACCGGCTTCGCCAACGTATCCTCGGCTGTGGAGGCCCTGCGCAAAGGATCGGCGCATTATCTCGGCAAGCCGGTCAACCTCGATGAGCTGCGCCGCACGGTCAAGGAAGTGCTGGAAAAGAGGCTCTTCGTGATGATGGGTAAAGGGCCGATTCTCTGTTTCACGGGGCCGCCGGGAACCGGCAAGACTTCCGTCGGCAAGGCAATCGCCGAGGCCCTGCAGCGGCAGTT
>CAYYWK010000821.1:0-952 GCA_964475345.1 uncultured Desulfobulbus sp. | reverse complement strand
GCATGCTGCGGGGGCACCGGCGCACCTACGTCGGCGCCCGTCCCGGGCGGATCATTGCCGAACTCAAGCGGGTGGGGGTCAACAACCCGGTGTTCATGCTCGACGAGATCGACAAGATCGGTCAGGATTTCCGCGGCGACCCGGCCTCGGTCCTGCTCGAAGTCCTCGATCCGGAGCAGAATGTCAGGTTTGTCGATAACTATCTGGAGATCCCCTTCGACCTCTCCCGGGTGATGTTCATCGCCACCGCCAACGATCTCAGTCGTCTTCCCGGACCCCTGCTGGACCGCATGGAGAGGATAGAGTTCACCGGCTATACCGACCGCGAGAAGCTGCAGATCGCCCAGCAGTTCATCGTCCCGCGCCAGATGAAGGCGGCCGGGCTGCCGCGGACGACGGTCAGCTTTTCCGACGAGGCGATTGCCAGGGTGATCAGCGACTACACCCGGGAGTCGGGGCTGCGCAATCTCGAGCGCGAACTGGCCGATGTCTGCCGGAAAATCGCGCTGCTCTGCCTGGAGTCGAACCATCAGGAAGAGCAGGTGGCTATCGATTCCGAGACCGTCGGCAGGCTTCTCGGGCCGCGCAAGTACTTTCGCGAGGCAGCCGAGGAAGGCAGCCAGACCGGCATTGCTACCGGCATGGTGTGGGCTGAGACCGGCGGGGAAATCATCAGCGTCGAAACGGCCAAGATGCCTGGAACGGGCAAGCTGATACTCACCGGTTCGCTGGGCGATGTCCTGCAGGAGTCGGCCCAGGCGGTGCTCAGTTTCATTCGCAGCCGGACCAGGGAATTCAATATCCTCGACACCTTTTTCCAGGATTCGGATATCCATATCCATTTTCCGTCAGGCGGCATTCCCAAGGACGGGCCTTCGGCCGGAGTCACCATCTTCGTCGCCCTGCTGTCGCTGCTGACCGGCCGGCCAGCCCGCCGTGATGTGGCGCTGAC
>CAYYWK010000820.1:0-1503 GCA_964475345.1 uncultured Desulfobulbus sp. | reverse complement strand
ATTCGGCTGCGCCTCTTTGTTGCCCTGCTCGTTGCACTGATTGGGTTGACGGGGTTTCTGATTGTGCTTGCTATTGCCGTAACCGGAAACTAAGTGGTCTTCTCGGTAAGTCAGCACAAATCGTTATATTAATCTGTTGACCGAGAATCCGGCGATGAAAGGCAGCTGTTCCTGCGGTCGTTTCTTCCATTGATAGGGTCGCCGATGTTGGTTCCAGTAAGCGGTTGCGGCGTGCAAGGCATCGATGAGTTGTGTATCGGACTCGAAACGCCGACCGTGAAGGGCCAGGGAGCGCAGTTGCTTCCACCAGGGTTCAATCAGGTTGAGCCAGCACGCATACTTGGGAATGAACTGCACCTGGACTTCAGGCCAGGCGGCCAAAGCCAGGCGCGTAAGGCGTCCGTGATGAATGCTCAAGTTGTCCTCAATCAGAATCCAGCGGTCGGCCGGAAACTCGGTCATGATCTGCTCAATCAACTGCACATGGCTCGCCGCATCGCGACGCGGGCTGGTAAGAATCGTGGCCTGGCCCGTGGCGGGTTCGAAGCCGCCATGCACCCAGACCGTGCCGCGGCGTCCATAGTCGGGTGCAAAGGTCGCACGGAACCGTCCCTGCTTCCACTCGGCGCCGGGATAGGTCTTGGCGGCCAGCGGACCCAGTTCATCGAGGCAAATCACCCGCGTCCGCGGCGGCGGCATCACGTAACACTGGATGACGGCCCCCTTTTTTCGGCGAATGCCGGATCGTGCTGTTCGACCGCATGGAACCAACTTGTCTGGCGCTTCCAGGCGAAGCCCTCCTCGTCCATCCAGGTCCAGATGGTTGAGTCGGACAGGTGCACGCCATATCGCTCTTCAAAGGCCCGCTGCAGCCGTTCCAGCGTCCAGAGCGCAAATGGGTATCCCAGCGTCGCCGGTTTCTGCAGGGCCAGTCCGACCAACTGGCCGCGCACCGCCTGTGAATGGGTCGTCGGTGCCCCAGGCCGCGGGCGGTCACGGAGACCGTCGAGCCCTTCGGCATTGAAGCGCTCGACCCAACTGATGCCCGTGGCCGGATTGGCGTATCCGACCAACTGGCCCGCCTTGGACGGCGACAGCGTCGGGTCGTCAATGATTGCCTGCAACACTTGCGCTCGTTTGACTAACTGCGCCGGCTCCGTTCGGGCGCGGGCGAGACGACGAATCTCGCACCGCTCCTCGGCCGTCGGCTCACGCATCGTGATTCGTTTTGGCATCGCTTACCTCCCTTCCCTGGAAGGTAAGTATACTACAGATATTTACCGAGAAGACCACTTAGAATACTCCGCAATCATAACGGCAAAATCACTGAGGATATTAGCCTTGATGCCATCGAGTACATTTTTGAACGACCTTTGGGCTACTCAGAAATTGTCACCGAACTACGCACTTTAGTGGAGCGAGGCATACTGCAAGAGGATAATGACGGAACAAATCTTAGTATTAGGATTAGCTCAATTGTTGGATGGGACGCTGTAGATGAAA
>CAYYWK010000819.1:0-1509 GCA_964475345.1 uncultured Desulfobulbus sp. | reverse complement strand
CCGCTCTCGGCGGTCATCACCGCATCACCCTCCCTGACGGGCCAGGCGCCTTTCACCATCAGTTTCAGCGGCAGCCAGTCCACCGGCGCGGTCAGCAGCTATGCCTGGGACTTCGGCGACGGGGAATCGGCAGGCGGGGCCACCGTCGGCCACACCTACCAGTCGGCCGGCAGCTACACCGCCACCCTGACCGTCAGCGACGCCGACGGCGCGACCCGGCAGAGCACCGCCACCATCACCGTCACCGCCCCGGACCCCGGCGATGGTGGCGGTGCTCTGCCGGTCGCAGCCATCTCCTCGTCGGCATCCGTGGGCGATGCACCGCTCACCGTACAGTTCGACGGCAGCGGCTCGACCAGCGCACAGCCGCCGATCGTCTCCTACTCCTGGGATTTCGGCGATGGCGGCTCAGCGACAGGGGAAACAGCCGGCCACGCGTACACGAGCGTGGGAACTTTCACCGCCGAGCTGACCGTCACCGACAGCGCCGGACTCAGCGCCAAGGCCAGCACCCCGGTGATCGTCACCGCCCCGCCAGTCGTCGAGAACAATGCGCCGGTGGCCTCGTTCACCGTCTCCACGGCGAGCGGCAAGGCCCCGCTGGCAATAAACTTCGACGCAGCCGGCTCAAGCGATGCGGACGGCACGATCAGCGCCTATCTGTGGAGCTTTGGCGACGGCTCGACGGCGAATGGCGTCACCGCGCAGCATTCCTTCAACGAAGCCGGCGATTTCACCGTATCCCTTGAGGTGACTGACGACAAGGGCGAAAAGAGCTATGCGACAAAGGTCGTCTCCGTGGAGCCCTCGGACGCGATCAAACTCGAACTGCAGGAAGTGCAGGCGGACAACACCTGGAAAAAGGTCACTTTCAGTCAGCAATTCACCGACCCGGTGATCGTCGCCGGTCCGATGGGATACGTCGACGGCGCCTCCGCTTCGCTGCGGGTCAGAAACGTGACGCCCACCGACTGCGAAGTCCGCGTCGAGGAATGGTATGATATCAAGAGCCCGCATTCCAGCGAAACGTTCAATATCCTGGTTATTGAAAAGGGTGTCTACGATCTCGAGAACGGCCTGAAACTTGAAGCGGGAACATTCAAAGGCTCAACGACGTTCGAGAAACTGACATTCCAACAGACCTACAACTTACCGCCAGTCGTCCTCACCCAGGTGGTGACTGCTGACGAGACAGCCACGGTGACAGGCAGGCTGCAGAATGGAACGACATCCTCCGTCGAGTACAAGATGCAGGAGCGGGAAAAGAACAAGCAATACCACCTGCCCGAGACAGTCGGTTACATCGCCTGGGAACCTGGCAGCGGTGAGTACAATGGGATGAAATACGAGGTACAGCACACGACACGGAGCATTACCAGCTACTGGTCGGATGTCACCTTCCGGAACCCGTTCCCATCCATGCCATATTTCCTGGCCGGCATGCAGACATACGTGGAAGCAGATACGGCGACCGTCCGCATGCTGTATATTTCAACCAACACCGCACGA
>CAYYWK010000818.1:0-1515 GCA_964475345.1 uncultured Desulfobulbus sp. | reverse complement strand
TGCCGCTGGTGCGCTCGACCAACCTGCCGTCGGCGAACGCATCGCAGAGGCGAACATCCTCCATTCCGGGCCGCCGCATGCGCCGGTGCACGGTGAGATCGAGTAGCAAGACCTTCAATGGTTGGGAATCTGCTTTCGATCGAAGCTACCGCTCAATCGCCGGCATCTCGGGGTTGATTGGCCATCCCCGGAGAGGATCGCAGACGCCAGGAGCACCGGCCGGCAGGCCCATTCCCCTCAACCGAGCCCTGATGGGCGCCCCAAGGCCATCCAAGGGGAGGGTGGGCTGGCGCCTGTCCACCCGGTGACTTCACGGGTCAACGGATCTCCCCTGGAGAAACGCCTGCCCGATGGTCTTGTGGATGGTGGCGTTCCATGCGGTCAGCTGAGAAGCCTGGACAGGCGAACATGGAACGCCAGGCCGAAGGATCGCGCACCTGCACCCCTGCTCCGGCGGGTGACGTCGAAGATGCTTCCGCTGCTGGATCCCAAAGCTGGTGGCACTCCCTAACATCGGCAATCAGCAGTCGGTGCCGGACATGGCTGGTCGGTTCCCTGGCTTGCCCGACACAATCGCTTGAGGGGAGAGCGGACCATGCGCGTGGCGATCATGGGTTCGGGCGGACTGGGCGGCTTTTTCGGTGCCCGTCTGTGCCAGGGGGGGGCAGATGTGCACTTCATCGCCAGTGGCAAGCACCTGCAGGCCATGAAAAGCGAGGGACTGCGCATCGAAGGCCCCGAACCGATCCACATCGCCCACCTCAACGCTACGGACGATCCCCGCGACGTCGGACCTGTCGATGTCGTGTTGCTGTGTGTCAAGCTCTGGGATACCGAGGCCGCGCTGCAACTGATCCGCCCGTTGATCGCGTCGAACACCACGATCATCTCGTTACAGAATGGTGTCCTGAAAGACCAGGTCCTCCAGGCAATCTTTCCCCCATCACAGGTCATGGGCGGCGTCAGTTACATTGCATCAACCATCGCCAGGCCCGGCGTCATCCGCCAGACCGGCACGATGCAACGGCTGCTGTTCGGCGAGTTCAACGCTCCACGATCGGCTCGCGGCGAGGCACTTCTGGCGGCGTGTCTGGCAGGTGGCATCAAGGCAGAACTCTCCGACGACATCCTGCGCGAGTCCTGGCAGAAGTACGTGTTCCTGGTGGGTCTGTCGGGGACCACGGCCACCATCCGGAAGCCCATCGGACCGATCCGAGAGACGATGCAGACCCGAGGCTTCCTGCTCGATGTGATGCGTGAAGTTGTGGCGGTCGGCCGCGCCCATGGCGTCGATCTGGCCGAAGACTATGCGGAAACTGCCCTGCAGATCGCAGACGCGATCGCCCCTGACGTGTACGCGTCGATGGCTCACGATCTCGAGCAAGGCAAACCCCTGGAGGTCCGCTGGCTGTCTGGAGGCGTTGTGGAAATGGGGCAGCGCAGGGGGGTGCCGACCCCGTTGAATCGCGCCATCGCCGATATCCTTGCGTTGCATGCCTCAGGAAACGCGCCGCA
>CAYYWK010000817.1:0-1519 GCA_964475345.1 uncultured Desulfobulbus sp. | reverse complement strand
CGGCAAATATCTGCGGGTCGAAACGGACGCCCCGTTCCGCCTGCATGATCGCAAGCGCCTCCTGGTGGCTGTAAGCGGGCTTGTAGCGCCGCGGGCTGCGCAGGGCGTCGTAGACATCGCTGATCGCCACGATCCGCGCCGGCAGCGGGATGTCCTCGCCTTTCCTCCCCAGCGGATACCCGCGCCCGAGCCATTGCTCGTGGTGGTTGCCGGCAATGCAGGAGGCCATTTCCAGGAATGGGTTCGGCTGGCCGTGCTGGTGCAGGTTGCCGACGACACGGTGACCGGCCGCAGGAGAGGGTGCGTGCAGCGCATCCCTGGAGAGCAGTTCTTCTCCTATCCGGCAGTGCGACTGCATGATTCGCCATTCTTCGTCGTCGAGTTGGCCGTCTTTCTGGAGGATGTGATCCGGGATGGCGATCTTGCCGAGATCGTGGAGGGGGCTGGTCAAAAACAGCATCGTGCAGAATTCGGCTGGCAGGCAGAGTTTTTCGGCGAGCAGGCGCGAGAAGTAACCGACCCTGATGACATGGCGGCCGGTTTCGTCGCTGCGGAGTTCCGCTGCCCTGCCCAGCCGCCAGATCATGTCGAGGCGGGTTGCCTCGAGGGCCTCGGTGCGCTGCTGGATGAGGATCTCGAGCCGGCTGTTCTGCTCTTTGATGGTGTCCTGGCAGTGCTTGAGATGGAGCACCGAGCGGATCCTGGCCAGCAGTTCCTCGGGATTGATCGGTTTGTTGAGCAGGTCGGTGGCGCCCAGATCCAGGGCACGGGTCTTCAGGCCGGGGTGTCCCAGCCCGGTCAGCATGACCACCGGCAGGTCGCGGTAGCGGGGGGAGGCGCGGAGAAAGGATAGCAGCTCGAAACCGTCCCGGCCGGCCATCCGGATGTCCGAGATCACCGCGTCCACTTCTTGGGCCTGCAGGATGACCAGTGCCTCGTCGACTCCAGTGGCGTAGCTGCTGTGCCAGGGCACCCGGTTGATGGAGAACAGCCGCCCAACGCCGCGGTGTATCTTCTCATCGTCGTCGACGAAGAGAATGCGCTGAGCTGGTTTGTTTTCCGTCTGTCCAGAAGCGTCGGCCTGGATGTGGAACTCCGGTTCTCCGCGCAGACACAAAGGCCCGGGCGGCAGGCAGTGGGATGTTGGTATCTCTCTGAAAAAAATCGTGTTCATGGCTCTCAGCCCGTCGCTGTCAGGTTGTGGGAACGGGGTCTGCGGAGGCGGCCGCAACCGGCTCGCTTGCGCCGTTACAGCGGTGATCGATAATCTGCCGCCATTTCTGTATCAACTCCCGGTGCTGCGCTTCCGGTACGTCCTTGCCGCGGCAGATCCGGTCGGCATGCCAGACGGCGGCGAGGACCGGCGATAACCGCATGGCGGCTTCATCGAGGCGATCGATATGATGCATGGTGACGGCCTCGGTAATCGAATGGGGCATGCCCCAGAGGGAGGTCAGATAGCCGCCGATGGCGGTGTGATCGGCTCCGAATTCCGCTGCCTCGGCGGAAGTCTCGGCTC
>CAYYWK010000816.1:0-1524 GCA_964475345.1 uncultured Desulfobulbus sp. | reverse complement strand
CGATGCGCTTGAAGGCATCCTGGATCTGAATGCCATCAGCCACATCAAAGGCGATGGTCCTTGCCTTTCCGCCGGCAGCCTCGATCAGTGCCTTGGTCTCTTCAGCGGCATCGGGGCGACTGACATAGTTGATATACACCAGAGCTCCCATGGCTGCAAGACGAAGCGAAATGGCCCGGCCTATTCCACGGCTGCCGCCGGTGACGACGGCGATCTTCCCCTGTAGATTCATGCGCGGCGATGCTCCTCGATACGTTTGATCAGTTTGGGTACGATTTCGTAAAGATCCCCGACGATGCCGAAATCGGCGACATTGAAAATGGCAGCATGAGGGTCACGGTTGATCGCGACAATGGTCTCGGAGGACTGCATGCCGGCCACATGCTGGACTGCCCCGGATATGCCGCAGGCAATGTACAGCTTGGGGGCGACGGTTTTGCCGGTCTGGCCGACCTGGTGCGGATAAGGAATCCAGCCGGCATCGACGGCCGCTCTGGATGCGGATATCTTGGCGCCGAGCACATCCGCCAGCTGCTGCAGCAGTTCGAAGCCTTTGGGAGTGTCCAGACCGCGCCCACCGGAGATAAGGATGTCGGCCTCCTGGATATTGACCTTGGCACCCTGGGCCACCACCGATTCGAGCACCCTGACCCGGCTCTGCAGCTGCTGCGCGGAGGGGACGACATCGATGATCTCGCCGCTGCGACCGCCGTCGAATTCCAGTTCCCGCATCACCTTTGGCCGGACCGTAGCCATCTGCGGCCGCGACGACGGGCAGACGATGGTAGCCATGATATTGCCGCCGAAGGCGGGCCGGGTCTGCATCAGGGCGCCGTCCTCCTCGCGGATGTCAAGGGCCGTGCAGTCGGCGGTGAGACCGGCGTCGACGCTGGTGGCGACACCGGGGATGAATGAACGGCCGATGGCAGTGGCCCCGGCGAGGACGATTTCGGGCCGGTACTCTTTGATCAGTGTAGTCAGCAGGGCCGCAAAGGTATCTTCGGCATAGGTCGCCAGCTGCTGCTGGTCGCATCGGTAGACAACATCGGCGCCGTGGGCGATCAGCTTCTCCGCGGTGTCGCCGGTCTGATGGCCGAACAGCACCGCCGTCAGTTTCACGCCGCGCAGGTCGGCGAGCCGCCTGCCGGCCCCGAGCAGCTCGAGGGAGACCGGCGCGAGCTCACCCAGGCGGTATTCGCAGAAAACCCATACACCGGACCATGCATCCAGGTCAGCCTTGACGCTTTTCTCGGCGACCTCCATGCTCAATGCGCCGACATCGCAAGCCTCGACGCAGGAACCGCAAAGGGTGCAGGCCTCGCCGACAACGGCGACGCCATCCTGTATTTCTATCGCCGCAAACGGACACTGGTCGGCACAGATGCCGCAGCCAATGCAGAGTTCCTTGTTGATGATCAGCATAATGCGCTACTCCGGGCAGGCTTAAAGATAGGGGGCGAGCTTGGCGACCAGCTGCTCGATCTGCTCGTCGATGGTGCCGGCCAGGATCGCCTTCTCCCCCCT
>CAYYWK010000815.1:0-1526 GCA_964475345.1 uncultured Desulfobulbus sp. | reverse complement strand
AGCTGTCGTCGCAGGCCGACCATATGCGGCAGCTGGTGTCCCGCTTCAAGATCAAGGGACAGCAGGGCGGCTGGGAGCAATCGCAGCACGGACGGCGCCGCCCGGCCCGGATCGCCGCCCCGTCCATGGACTCCTGGGGCGGGAACAGCAGTCTGGGTCAGGTCGTTGTCTTCGACGACAACGAGTTCGGCAGGAATTGAACGACACCCGGTCCGGCATTCGGCCGCATCCACAGGATGAGACCGATCGCGGCAGGGCAGGAAATACCGGACAGGCATGCTGCCCTGCCGCATGAAGCGTGAGCCGACCATTACACTCGGGGGTACTCATGAAAAGGCTGACACTGGCAATGAAGTTTGCGTTGAGTTTCGGCTGTCTGCTGCTACTGCTGGGCATCGTCGCCCTGTGGTCCTACACCGGCATCCGGGGAATCGTCGGCAATGCCGGCGAAGTCATCGACGGCAACAAACTGCGCGGCGAAATTTCCCAGAGGGAGGTCGACCACCTCAACTGGGTGGCCCAGGTCAACGCCCTGCTCACCGACCGCAAGGTCACCGAGCTCAAGGTCCAGACCGACCCGCGCCAGTGCGGTTTCGGCCAGTGGTACTACGGCGAGGGCCGCAGGCAGGCCGAGAAGATGATCCCGGCGCTGCAGCCGATCCTGGCCGCCATCGAGGAACCGCACGCCCTGCTCCACCAGTCGGCGGACAAGATCAAGGAAGTGTTCCGGCCGGCCAACCCAGAACTGCCTGGGCTGATCGCTTCACGGGTGGTGGATCACCTGAAGTGGGCCGACACCATCCGCGATGCCATCCTCGAGAACAGATCCAGTCTCGAACTGCAGACCGACGCCACCCTCTGTGCGCTGGGCAAGTGGCTGCAGAGCGAAGAGGGCAGGGCCGCCTACGCCAGCGGCAGTCCCGAGTTCAAGAAGGCCTGGGATGCGATGGTCGCCCACCACGCCGAGCTCCATGACAGCGCCAAGCCGCTGGTCGAGACCTTCAACACCCTGTCGACAGCGGTTCGCAGCCAGGCCCATGGCATCTTCAAGGAAAAGACCCTGCCGGCTCTGCAGAGGACCCTGAACGACTTGAAGACCATGCAGACCATCGCCGAGGAGGATGTGGCCGGTCTGCAGAAGGCCAACGAAATTTTCGCCAACGAGACCCAGGTCAATCTCCACAAGGTCCAGGGCCAGCTGAAGGGGATTGTCGAGACCGTCAAGAGCAATGTGATGACCGATGAACAGATGCTGCTTGCCGCCCAGGGCACCAACCGGGCGGTGATGATCATCAGCGCCATCGCCGTGGTCTTCGGCGTCGGTGTCGCCCTGTTCATGACCCGTTCGATCACCAGGCCCCTGCATCAGGCGATGACGATGCTGACCGAGATCGGCAAGGGCCGGCTCGGTATGCGCCTGAAGATGGACCGTGGCGACGAGATCGGCCAGATGGCCGACACCATGGACCGCTTCGCCGACCACATGCAGGCGGAGATGGTGGCCGGCCTTGAGAAACTGGCGGCAG
>CAYYWK010000814.1:0-1528 GCA_964475345.1 uncultured Desulfobulbus sp. | reverse complement strand
GGCCGGAGGTCTGCAGCGCCGATTCGACATCGATGCCGGGGATGTCCAGGTCGGGGCCTTCATCAGCGGGCTGCGGCGCCATCACCTCCTGGCCTGCGGTATCCGCGGTTCCGCCGGTCAGGGCCGTGTCGATCTCCACCGCCCGACGCCTTCCCCGCAGTAGATGGGACAGCGTCGAGAACAGCCGGTCCTGGTTAATCGGCTTGGCGATATAGCCGTCCATCCCGGCCTCGAGGCACTTCTCCTCGTCACCCTTCATCGCGTGGGCGGTCATCGCGATGATCGGCAGCCTGGCGCATCCGGGCAGTTCCCGAATCAGGCGGGTCGCCTCGAAACCGTTCATCTTCGGCATCTGGATATCCATCAGCACCCCGTCAAAGATCTGCTGCTGCACCGCTTGTACCGCCAGTTCGCCATTGCCGACGACGGTCACTTCAATATCGGCCTTCCTCAGGATCGCCGTCGCCACCTGCTGGTTGGTGAGGTTGTCCTCGGCCTGCAGCAGCCTGAGGCCCTTGAGTTGCTTGCGGTACAGGGAAGAGCGGGTGGTGAAGTCGTGCCGCGCCTCCCCGCTGCGCAGCCCGCCTTTGCCGAAGGCGTCCATGATCGCGTCGAACAGGGTCGACTGGAAGATCGGCTTGGTCAAAAAGCCGTTGGCGCCGGCCCGCTCGGCATCCTCGCGGTGCAGGTCCTTGGCGAAGGCGGTCATGATGATCACCGGCAGGCCAAGGTGCAGTTCGCTCCTGATCCGCCGGGTGGTTTCCAGGCCGTCGAGGCCGGGCATCTGCCAGTCCATCAGCACCAGGTCCACCGGCCGCTGCTTCATCCGCGACGACGACAGCCGCTCCAGGGCCTCCACGCCGGTGGGCAGTATTTCCACCATGAAGCCCATCGACTGGAGAATCTTGCCCATGATCGCCCGGCTGTCGGCCAGATCGTCGACCACCAGGACGTTGAGGCCGTGGATATCCGGGGGCAGCACCAGCTTCCCGGTCGCGGCGGCGGTGCCCGCCAGGCCCAGCTGGACCGTGAAGAAGAAGTTACTGCCTTTGCCGAGAGTGCTCTCGATCCCGATGCTGCCGTGCATCATCGTCACGAACTTGTTGCAGATGCTGAGACCGAGGCCGGTTCCCTCGTAGATGCGGGTCGAGGAGCTGTCGCTCTGGGTGAAGGGCTGGAAGATCGCCGGCAGGTAATCCGGTGAAATGCCGACCCCGGTATCCTTGACCGAGAATGCAAGCAGTACCGTGTCCGGGGGCAGATCGCTCCTGGTCGCGGTGGCATCGTGGGCGCTGACCAGGATGCTGCCGCCGGCCGGGGTGAACTTGATGGCATTGCTGACCAGGTTGGTGAGGATCTGCTGCAGGCGCAGGGAGTCGCCAAGCAGCAGGCGCGGGGTGTCGCGGTCGATATCGACCAGCATCTGCGGGTTCTTGATGTAGAGATCGGTGGTGTCGTCGCGCAATTCGGGCAATTGCGCGAACCTGCGCTCGAGCTCCGGAGCGATCTTGTAGAGCTGATCGAGGTC
>CAYYWK010000813.1:0-1535 GCA_964475345.1 uncultured Desulfobulbus sp. | reverse complement strand
CCGGGTTCCGCACGGAATCGGCGGCGCTGCGCAGTCAGTATGAAGCCGAGCAGCAGGAGATGCTGCGGCGGGAGGTTGGCGAGGTGGTGGATTTCATCCGCTACCGGATGCGGCAGACCGAGGAAAGGACCAGGGCGACGGTGCGTGATCGGGTGGAGGAGGTGCACCGGATGGCCACGCACATCCACAGCGTTTTCCACGGCCGGCGCAGCGATGAGGAGATAGCGGTGACAGTCCGCGAGGCGCTGCGCGAACTACGCTTCAACGATGGCCGCGGCTACTATTTCGCCTTCGACGGCGCCGGCGTCGAACAGCTCCATGCCGACCACCCGGAGTATGAGGGCAGGAGCATGCTGCAGGTTCAGGGTGCCGCCGGCGAGTACGTGGTCCGCGACATGCTGCAGCTGATCCGGATGCATGGGGAGGGATACTATGGCTATACCTGGACAAAACCGGGAGAGACGAAGAATCTGTTTCGCAAGATCGCCTATGTCAAGCTCTTCGAGCCGCTGGGTTGGGGCATCGGCACCGGCGAATATGTCGACGATATCCGCGATGATATCCAGCAGGAGGTGCTGGAGCGCATTGTCGATCTCCGTTTCGGCGATGGCCAGTATTTCTTCGGCAGCATCGAAGGGGGTCTGCCGTTGTTCACCAATGGCCGGATCACCCGCGGCGGGCCGAGCATCTGGAATCAGACCGATGCCGGAGGGCTCAAGATCACCCAGGAATTCCACAAAGCGATGCGCCAGCCGCACGGCGGCTTTGTCCGCTACCTCTGGCCCAAACCCGACGGGACTGAACCCATTCCGAAACTGTCTTTTGTCATGCATATTCCGGAATGGCAATGGATTATCGGCGGGGGGATCTACCTCGATGCCATCGAGGAGCAGATCACCGCCCGGCGCGAAGCGCTGTTTGGCCAGATCGGCAAGCAGATCGCGATCTCGGGCGGGCTGCTGCTGCTCCTGCTGACCGCCATTTTCCTGTGGGCCAGGTGCCTGGCCGACTCCATCCAGCGGTCGCTGGCCAGCTTCAGCCGCTTTTTCAGCGAGGCGGCCTCGAGATCGGCGACGATCGCCGCCGCCGACCTCGAATACCAGGAGTTCCGCGATATCGCCGCCTCCGCCAACCACATGCTCAAGGCCCGTCTGGAGGCGGAAAGCCGCCTCAGGGAGAGCGAGGAGAAGTACCGGCTGCTGATCGAAAACGCCGGCGAGGCGATCTACGTGGTTCAGGGCGGCAAACTGCAGTACCTCAACGCCCGGGCCCTGGAAATCAGCGCCTATCCGATGCAGGAACTGCTCTACAAGCCGGTGATCGAGTTCGTTCATCCAGACGACCGGCTCGAACTGCTCAAACAGTACCGGCTGCGCCGCCTCGGCCATCCCGGCCTCTCCCGCCTCAGATTCCGAATCCTCCCGAAGACCGGCGACATCCGCTGGGCCGAGTTGAACATCGTCGACATCCAGTGGCGGGGCAAGCCGGCGGCCCTCAACTTCCTGCTTGACATCACCGGGGAGAGGCTGGCCGAG
>CAYYWK010000812.1:0-1535 GCA_964475345.1 uncultured Desulfobulbus sp. | reverse complement strand
AGTAACGAATTAAAAATAAATTGTACGTTGTAATGGACGTGTCGGCCACTTGGTCAGTGACATTTTGACAACATCCGATCAAAGGTTAAACTCAACGACCCATTATGCTCATCGTCACGCAGACCACCATGATGCCCTTTCAACGGTATGATGAAGAACACGAAGAGACCATGCGTCTGTACTGCCGCTCGTTGCCGGAAGACCACCGACGGCGCTACGCGGCCGTCGAAGCCCTCAAACTCGGGCGCGGCGGTCTGACCTACATTGCTCAGGTGCTTGGGATGAGCCGACGGACCCTCTATCGCGGGATTCGGGAGTTGGAGGCGATGGCCGAGGACGATTCCGATTCGCCCACGCGCCCCAGTGGTGGACCCGAGCGGATCCGCCGTCGCGGCGCCGGACGTCGCCGGTTGTTCCGCCAACCGGCCCTGATGAACGCCGCCGGTCACATTCTGGATGCCCATACGGCAGGCAGTCCCACGGATCCCGAGGTGTTCTGGACCGATCTCAACCCCGCCCGCCTGGTCAAGGAGTTGGCCCACTGGGGCTTTGACGTCAGCCGCCACACCGGCGCGCGGCTGTTGGACTGGAGCGGGTATCGCCGGCGTGCCTTGCGCAAGGAATTGATCACTGGCCAGGTCGATCCCCAGGAACGCGACCAACAGTTTCAGTTCATCGCGCAGCAACGCCGCCTGCTCCAGGCCCAGGGTGAACCGCACCTGTGCGTCGATACCAAGAAGAAAGAACCGCTGGGATCGCTGTCGCGTCCGGGCACCTGCTATAGCACGGGCGCCCAGCGGGTGTTTGACCATGACTACCCGTACTTGGCGACCGGAACGGTCGTCCCGCATGGGGTCTATGATCCGGTCGCCAACGAGGGCTTCCTCACGCTGGGCAACTCGTGCGAGACCGGTGACTTCGTCTGCGACGCGATCGCCCTGGCGTGGGAGTCGCACTTCGCGGCCCGCTACCCCAACGCGAGGGAAGTATTCTTGACCTTCGATGCCGGTGGGGCCAATGCCGCCCGTTCGTGGCGCTTCAAGGAAGATCTCATCGCGCTCAGCCGGCGCTTGGGCTTGCGCGTGCGGGTGGCTCACTACCCGCCCTATACCTCCAAATGGCATCCCATTGAGCATCGTCTCTTCAGCCAGGTCGAGCGGTCGCTGCGGGGGCAGATTCTCGACACCCCCGACACGGTCCTCCGCGCGGTGCAACGCACGACCACAAAGACCGGCCTGCGGGTGGCCGCCCGTCTCCTGGACAAAGTGTACAAAACAGGCCGTCAATGTTCTGATGCATTCCACTCCATTAAAGACAAATTCATTCGACACGATGAGGCGCTCGGCAAATGGAATTATGTGGTCGACGCGAATGGCATTTAAGTTCTCACGATGAAAAACGTTTCACTAATTATTAATCCATTACTAAGACTATTTCAGCAATTCGCTCTTCGCTAAATCTTTCGTAACTACTCAGGTGCTCCTGAACAGGCATGGAGCGGAAGTCACGCCAAACGCGGCTGAGGTGGTGTCCCC
>CAYYWK010000811.1:0-1536 GCA_964475345.1 uncultured Desulfobulbus sp. | reverse complement strand
GCCCCTGCCTCCCGACGACATTGCCGATTCGCTACTACACGAGTTTCTCCATCAAGTTCTCTATCACACCGAAAAGGACGGATTAATGCTATTTGATCACGTATATCCTAGGTTTCCGGCCCCTTGGTGCAAAGGCCTCCGACCATCAGGCGGGTTCTTGCACGGGACCTATGTGTTTACGGGATTGTCACGATTCTGGGGATCCATATCGGAAACCTCCGACGACCAAGCATTGGCGAAAAAAGCGCAAAATAATTCCAAACTTTTTTCAAAGAATGCGGCTTATGGAATCCGCAGTTTAGCGCAATTTTCTCTTCTCACGGAAAGGGGTCGACTGCTGCTCACTCATCTGGCAACGAGCATCGAAATTGATGTGAACCAGCGCATGGATGCCCCAGGTGTCCTCAGAAACTCTTCATAAGCGCATGTCGCAGACTTCAAAAGCCGTTCTTCGAGCCAAACGAAGAGCCTCGCGCGAGCGAATCCGTCGCCGTGTTCAGCAGAAAAAGACATCATCGAGAAGAAACCGCCCCAAGACCAATTCGCACCTTCCAAAAGTAGATTCGTGGATCGTTCATTTGATAGACGGAAGCGCAAAAGAGAAAAAGTATCACCAATTTTGGCACGTCTTTGTTGGAGTTGAAAAGGCAGGTCGCGTCTGGCTCTCAATGCCATCGGCAAACACAGAGCCGAGAAGAGCCTTTATTACGGTCGAGATTTCAGAACGCTGGCGAGGACGCGGGGTCGGATCCCTTGCCTTCCGTCTCGCCTGTGAACATTCGGATTTCAATTCCATCTTGGCTGAGGCGCGAAAGACCAATTTCGCTTCCCATCTGGCCATGCAAAAGGCTGGATTCGAGCGCATCTCAGACACGGTCAACGGCGCGGCTCAGTTCGAATGGCGCAGGAGACCGATCCAACGGGACGTCCCTTCATCCGTCTATTGTGAGAGTCTATCGCCGCGGCCATTTCCAGACCACGACTCCGAGCCTCACGATCAGGGCGTTATGATCAAACTGCATGCCTGCCATGGCTGTCGGCAAGATCCCAACGTCGAGCGTGTTGCAAAGAACATGTTCGGAATTCTGCCAGCCGCTCTGTCGTCGTTCAATCGGATCACCTTTTCACAAGGGCGCACATGGGGCTTCTCAATGGTCCATTCGTGGGCTCTTGTAACTGCATCGTGGCACGCATGGAAAACGGGCATGTTGCCGGATACTTGTATCCATGTTGATGACCATACCGATTTGGGCCCTTGTTTCGGATCTGTTTCAAATGAAGGGGAGATCAATGTAAATGGCCTGCCGTTCAAGATCGACTCGCCTACAAATGTTCGGGAGCACCTGTTTAAAGGATCGTTCAACAAGGGCTCGTTCTTGATTCCTTGGGCAGCTCAAACGAAACGACGGACACTACTTCATCACTCCTGGAACGGGAATCAAGAAAGCTACCGGGCGGCAGTAGTGTCTGAAATGCGGCAAGTGGCGATTGACAGCCAGAAGAACAACTGGGTGCAGGGACATTTTCATTATCAAA
>CAYYWK010000810.1:0-1537 GCA_964475345.1 uncultured Desulfobulbus sp. | reverse complement strand
ACCGTCGGGACCCGGTCATGATTGAAGTGGCGGCCCACCGCGTCCGGGCCGTTGCCGATGACCCGGCCCATTTCCGAACCTGTCACGACTTCTTCCACCATGGCGATGGCGGCGGCGCCGTCGCCGAACTGCCGGTAGCCCGCATCCATGGCGATGCCGATGGCGACGCCGGTGCTCATCGTGTCGAGCCCGATGTCGTCGCAGAGGAAATCGAGACGGGCGATGGAGTCGAGATCGTCGTTGCCGATCATCCCGCCCATCGACCAGATGGTCTCGTATTCCAGGGAAGATGTGACATACTTCCCCTTGTTGTCGACGAAGACGTTGGAGCAGTCGATGATGCACTGCGAACAGCCCTTGTGGGTGGTCTGGCCACCACGGTTCTTGATCAACTCGGCCATGGCCTCGCCGCTGATCTTTTCCGCACCTTCGAACTGGCCCACCCGGGCGTTGCGGGTGGGGAAGGCGCCGGCGGCATTGATCGGCTCGACCAGGGCGGCGGTGCCCAACTCCGGCAGGATCTGGCCGCTGAACTCGTCCTCCCGGACGGCCTTGGCATAGGCCTTGGCGGCGTTTCGAAAAGATTCCGGGTCGGCGAGTTCGGCAGCGGTTTTGCCGCCGAGGTCGACGAGCATCGCCTTCAGGCCTTTCGACCCCATCACCGCCCCCAGCCCGCCGCGGCCGGCGGCGCGGCAGGGACGACCGTCGAGGTCGGTGGACTGCACCGAGGCGGCCAGCAGCTGCATGTCACCTGCGGGACCGGTGCAGGTGATGCTCTTCCTGTCACCGTACTGGCGGTGCAGTTCGGCCGTCAGGGCGTAGGTGCGCATGCCCCTGAGGTGGCCGGCCTCGATCA
The DNA here is from genome assembly GCA_964475345.1 of uncultured Desulfobulbus sp. Classification (GTDB taxonomy): domain Bacteria; phylum Desulfobacterota; class Desulfobulbia; order Desulfobulbales; family Desulfocapsaceae; genus Desulfoprunum. The sequence goes on along the minus strand of CAYYWK010000810.1, from coordinate 681 downwards.
GTCGCGCCGAAGATTCGGCCTCGATGCTGAGCACAAAGGTCCTGTCCGCCGGGGCCTGACCCTCGACGATGACCGCGGCGATCCCCAGACGGGCAAGTGAGAAGGCGACGGTGCCGCCGACGTTGCTCTCCTTGATGCCGCCGGTCAGCGGGCTCTTGCCGCCCACCGACAGCCGGCTGGTGTTGACCAGCGGCGTGCCGGTGAAATAGCCGGGGGCGAAGACCAGTTTGTTCTCCGGGCCAAGCGGGTCGGCGGTGGGTGGGACCTCCGCCTGCACCAGCGTCGAGGTGAGTGCGCGGCCGCCCAGGGTCCGGCAGTTCGCCGGCACCTCCTCAAAGCGGATGGACTGTTCCGTCATGTTCACTCTCAGAAATCGCATATTCTCCTCCATGTCCTGAGTTGAAATGAAAATCAGACTGTCATGCTGGCGAAGGTATCTTCCACCCTCCTGAGCATTTCGTCAATGAGTTCGTAGGAAACGGTCAGGGCCGGCTCGATGCGGATCGACTTGGCGTTGGTCAGGGTACCGGCGGTCAGCACGTGGCGGCTGAAGAGGCCGGCCGCCACCTTGTAGCCGATCTCGTCGGTGGGGAAGACCATTGCCAGCAGCAGGCCACGGCCACGGAACTCCTGCAGGATGTGCGGGTATTTCTCCTTCAGGACCTTGAACTTGCCGATGAT
>CAYYWK010000809.1:0-1541 GCA_964475345.1 uncultured Desulfobulbus sp. | reverse complement strand
ACTGCAAAGATACGGCATACCCCATCAGGTGACCGGCGGAAACGCTCTTTCGAATACAACTGAGATTTCTTTATTAAGGAAATTATTACGAAGCGTAGTTCAGCCTGCGGATCCAGTGGCATTGGTGTCTGCACTCCGCAGTGAGCTGTTCGGGATCAGTGATGATGCACTTTTTCATTTCAAGCAATCGGGTGGAGAGTTTTGCTTTTTTGCGGAATTACCCGTCACTTTCACGCATGAAGAACGGGCCTCTATTGCCGACGCATTTGCAAAGCTGAAAAATTATTGGTCGCTGTTCAAAGCTTTGCCTCCGATTGTTGCCGCGGAAACCGCTCTTTCACGAATGGGCCTGAGTGCTCGCGCAGCAGCGGCTCCGGAAGGAAATTCCTGCGCTGGTAGCCTGTTGAAAGTTTTGGAAGTTTTGAGGCCCATGCAGCAGTCGGTGTTAACGGTTTCGGATCTCCTGGATCAGCTTGAACTCATAATGAAGAATGAAGAAGATCGGAACGGAATGCCGGCACTGGAACAAGATAGTCCCAGTGTCCGGGTAATGAACCTGCATAAAGCAAAAGGACTTGAAGCGCCGGTCGTCTTCTTGGCTGCTCCATGCGGCGAGAAGGATGACCAAATGATAGCTTGCCATGTTGATCGGTCTGGGAAAGAACCCCTAGGATATTTGGCCATTAAACGCCCGGATTTTAATAAACCCAAGCACACTCCATTCATGGCAATGCCTTCCGAATGGGAGCGCTATGAAGAGAGTGAGCGCGAGTTCCTGAAGACCGAGGGCACGAGGCTCCTGTATGTAGCCGCCACCAGGGCAGGCAGGCAGCTCATTATCACTCAACGTGAAAACCGAAACGATAAAAATCCTTGGAAGAGCTTTGAAAATTTCCTCACTGATTGTAACGAGTTCCATGTTCTTGACAATCTTCAGCAGGCATCTGGTCTGTTAGTCGACATACCTACAAACATAGTTTCTGATGCAGAAACTGCAATTGAAAACAATTGGAAAAAAATGTCTGTCCCTTCTTACCGTATCCACGGAGTCAAGGATTTGACGGTGGACCATTCTATTTTTTTCGGCTCAGAAAGCGGTAGAGGCATGAAGTGGGGCAGTGCAATCCATTCCATCCTTGCAAAGGTAATGGCTGATCAATCCGTAGACAATCTTTACGGAATAGCAAAATCAGCTATTACTGTTGCCGGCATGGAGCCTACAAATGACCTGGTGCACGATGCTGTTTTCTCGATAAATTCGACAATGACCTCGGAAATGTGGAATCGGGCTGTTCAGAGTTCTAAACGATTTGTCGAGGCGCCCTTCGCAGTACCGGAACAATCTGTAGATGAGAACGGAAACGAGACGCAGATCATCCTACGAGGCTCGATTGACTTGGTATTCCTCGAAAACGATAAGTGGGTAATCGTTGACTACAAGACGGACAGCTCGCCCAAAGACCGGATTCTCGATTTACAAGACATATACCGGGGACAAGTGGAAAAATATGCCGAGATTTGGGAACGTATAACCGGGATAA
>CAYYWK010000808.1:0-1541 GCA_964475345.1 uncultured Desulfobulbus sp. | reverse complement strand
GCCACGGCAAGGAGAAGGATGTTCAGCGGATCAAAACTCATTCCATCAACCAGTTCGCGGCTTCCATGGTTTATGCGTAGCGGTCGGATGACGCCGCAGGCAGGCGCACTATATATATACCCAACCCTCCGGGTCCAAGGCCAAAGGACGAACCTAAACTCCATGACGCGTTTCCTTCCGCTCCTGTTCCTCGCAGCGGCTGCTGCCGAGATCGCTTCCATCATCTGGATGGGCAGCCTGATCGGGGTTCTTCCCACCCTGCTTTTGATGCTGCTCGGGGGAGCCATCGGGGTCCGACTCATAAAGACCGCCGGGATGAGCCTTGCGGAAGCGGTACGCTCGCCGGTTCAGACGTCCACGCCCCTCAAGGGCGTCGGTGGCCCGGCAGCGGCACGGGCCATCTCGGGCTTGCTGTTCCTTCTCCCCGGCTTTTTCAGCGATGTTCTTGGATTGCTGCTGTTCCTGCCCATGATCAGGCGCTGGCTCGGCTCACGGTTCCGGGTCGATACCTACAGCACGATGCGTCCGGCTGATGACGTTCGCTTTGGCCCCGTGATCGACGCCGAGGCCGTGGAAATCCGCGCTGAGGTGGAGGTACGGGGTCGCGAAGGCGGCTGAGGCGCCGTCTCCTCTCCCGGCTTGCAGCCTCCGAGTGCCCATGTTAGCGAGGGCCAATTCCACAAAGAGGCCAATGATGTCCAATACCCCGAAGTCCGACGCTGCTCCGGAAACCACTGAAGAAGGAGGCGCGGCCGCCGGCAATACGGGCCAGGCACCGCAGGAACAGCCTTCGCTGCGCATCCTCGGTCAGTATCTCAAGGATCTGAGCTTCGAAAGCCCGAACGCTCCGCAGTCGCTCGGCCAGGACTCACAGCCCGAAATCAGCATTTCTGTGAACGTCAACGCCCGCCCACTGGCGGCAACTGATTTCGAGGTCGAGCTTCATCTCGACGCCAAGGCGACAGCGCAGGACAAGGTCGCCTTCGCGGCGGAGCTTGTCTATGCCGGAACGTTCCGGCTCGAGAACTTCCCCCAGCAGATGCTGCACCCTGCGGTCCTCATCGAGTGCCCCCGACTGCTCTTCCCCTTTGCCCGCCAGATCCTGGCCGAGGCCACGCGCAATGGCGGCTTCCCGCCCCTGATGCTGGATCCCATCGACTTTGCCGCAATGTACCAGCGCCGCATGCAGCAGCAGACAGTGGGACAAGCCTAGATCAGTCTGCCTGCTTCCACAGTGCCTGTTCGCCGAGGCCTGCCACGAAGGCCGCATGGGCAGCGCGCTCTTCATCCGTCAGGCGCGGGGGCAATGCAACGGGTCTCTGATGGGCAATTTGGGCTGCAACCACGGTTGTGGCCCTTTTTGTGACGGATGCCTCAAGGATGAGGGCCGTCTGCCGTCCGCCAATCAGTTCAAGATAGACTTCAGCCAGAAGCTCTGAGTCGAGAAGCGCCCCATGCTTGGTTCGCCTGCTGTTGTCGATGCCGTAACGGCGGCACAATGCGTCGAGGCTGTTGGCTGCACCGGGGTGTTTCTGTCGGGC
>CAYYWK010000807.1:0-1543 GCA_964475345.1 uncultured Desulfobulbus sp. | reverse complement strand
CAGACTGTCCCATTCGGTCCCCTTCGCGGTCGCTTTCCCACGAATCATCATCCTGACCGCAGCCTTTTCCTCAGCGTTCGCTCGCTTCAGAGACGCGATCAAGGGGAGAGTCAATTTTCCTTCTTCCAAATCTTTGCCTGGATTCTTTCCCATCGTTTCCTTTTCGGACCTGTAATCGATGACATCGTCCGTCATCTGGAAAGCAATACCGAGGTTAAAACCAAACCTGGCTAGGGCTTCCTCTTTCTCCAAATCAAGGCCACCCAGAATTGATCCTCCTCTGCAGGCAGCCTCCATAAGGACTGCTGTCTTATCCGTGATGACTTGCAGGTAATCTTTTTCGCTAAAATCCATATTGCCTATGTTCATCATTTGGAAAAGCTCACCTTCGCTGAGTCGTTCTGTAGTTCGCGACACAATTTCCAGTATTCTCAGGTTTTGAATCGAGGTGAGGGCCGTAAACGCCTTAGCGAGTATGAAATCCCCGCCCAGTACACACATTTCGTTTGACCAGAGGGTATTTGCCGCCGGTCTGCCTCGACGCGTGTCTGCTGAATCCACAACATCGTCATGTAAAAGTGTGGCCGTATGTATACATTCTATTGCCCCAGATAGCGTTACGGCGTGCATACCTGTGTAGCCGCCCATTCTAGCTGCTATCACCGTTAATTGGGGCCTGATTCTCTTGCCCCCGCTATTCATAATGTGAGCCCCTATTTCAAAAGCGACTGGAACTCGACTCCGCAACTGTTGTATGAGTTGATCTTCTAATTGGTCCATTGTGGACTGTATTGATTCTAAGAGATCCAAAATTATACTCCGGAAACGTTCATATCACCTGACACTGTAAAAGAAGGCATTGACTGCCTTGACCATCAAGCCGGAAACAACTATCGCGACCAAGGCGTGAGGAGCCAAGCCTAGAAGTTTCCTGGACCATGGTTGGTCGCTCCATTGAGCAAGCTTGAGATCGGTGATTAGAGTCCAAACTAGTCCGACCAGGATTGTCACATACTGAATGTGCCTGGTTGTGTCCGGCTCAACCGTTATGATTAAGCTTCTCAAAATTGCTATGTCAAAATACTTACTTATCAGGATAGGTATCTGGACTCCAAGATTAATCAGATAATATACATGAAAGGCCAGAAAACAGGTTAGCGTAACTGGCAATAGAGCCAACCCGAAACGGGCAAAATTTTGTCTCAACGTATCGTGAAAAATTCGGCGGGATAACTGCGCTGATGCCAGAGTCATCAGATTGAGGCCGATGATAATCGTAAAAAAGACTATGGTAAAGAATACTACAGGAGAAAAAGGTGTCTGCGCAGCGATTGATTTATACTCCGGCATTGTGCTCACCATTTCACTAAACAACCCCCCTACCATTCCGAGCACCAAAAAAGCGGTACCCGCATGTCTCTGGCTGAGTTGCCATATTTCTTCACCAGGCGGCCGCAAATTAAGGGTTATCGCTGAATGGGGGCAGTTCTTGACACACTGACCGCACAATCTACAAACCCGATTGCTCCTCAACCTAGGGCCC
>CAYYWK010000806.1:0-1544 GCA_964475345.1 uncultured Desulfobulbus sp. | reverse complement strand
GCCATCTTGAGGACGGCCAGGATCTCCTCCGCCCGGGGCTGGTCCCCTGCATCGACGGCGACGGCGCTGAAATGCGCCACCGACTCGGCGAGGACCGTCAGGTTGTGTATCATCGACTGCCTGAGCAGCCTGATCTGGTTGACCGCCGACAGGCCCGCAAAGAGGAGCAGGGCCGTGGTGGTTATGAGCAGTATCAGCAGGCTGAGCTTGCCCTTGATCGGCAGGCTGTGGAAAAACGGTCTGAACATCTCCTGCACCCGTCCTGTTCACGGCCACGCGCCGATGCCACCGGGCACCGGCGCTAGAGCTGCGGCCGAATCGTCAATTAGGTTGTATCGCAAAAGCGGCAGCCCTTTCAAGGCAATTCCTGACATCGCCCATCCCCTCGGGCATGTCGCTGTGCAAACTGAAGAGAAGGCGCAAACGGCCATTCGCCGGAAGATCGGGATTGCCCGGCGAGGCGAAGGCGACTATGATACGTGGTATCACACCAACAGGGAGCGACAGATGAACACGATCACCTGGCAGGATTTCACCGCCGTCGAACTGCGGGTCGGAACCATCCTCAGCGTCGAGGATTTCCCGCAGGCCCGCAAACCCGCCTACATCATCACTGCCGATTTCGGCGGCGAGATCGGCGTCAGGAAAACCAGCGCCCAAGTGACGGCCCTCTACGGCAGGGAGCAACTGGTGGGCCGGCAGATCGTCGGGGTCGTCAATTTCCCGGCCAAGCAGGTCGGCCCGGTTCGCTCCGAGTTCCTGCTGACCGGCTTCTACGCCACCGACAGCGAAGTGGTGCTTGCCATTCCCGAGCGAGAGGTGCCAAACGGCGCCAAACTGCTCTGATCCCCTTTCCCACTACCCAAAGGATGACGCCATGATCAAGCACATCGTCTGCTGGAAACTCGTCGACCGAACAACGCCACTGGCTGCCAACAGCGACGCACTGGCCATCCGCGAGGCCCTGCACGGCCTCCGCGGCCGAATTCCCGGCCTGATCCATCTCGAAGTCGGGTTCGACTTCAGCGGCGAGGAATCGGCCGGGGATATCGTCCTGTACTCGGAATTCGAGAGCCGGGAGGCGCTGGCCGGCTACATGCACCATCCCCTCCACGTCGAGGCCGGTAAAACGGTCCGCCCCCGCACCTGCGAAAGACGGATGATCGACTACGAGATCTGATCCTCCGGAGGCACCTCGCCCTCAGTTGGCCGGCCGGCCGTAGCTGTGCAGGTCGAGGATCCCCGCCGGGGCCGTCAGCCCAGCAGCAAACCGCTGCTGGAACCAGTCGTAGATTTCCCAGAACCCTTCATCGCCGCCGTCCACCCGGTAGCGTTCCAGCTGCCGCTCCTTTTCCGGCGAACTGTCGAAGGATTGCAGCGCCGCCAGGAACTGCGGCAACTCCCCGATGGCGACATCGTAGAAATGGCCCGGCGATGCACCGATAAAACCGGGGAAGAAGCAGACCTTGTTCCGCGCCGGGTTGCTGCGCGGCCCCTGCCGCAGGGTGGTTACGTCGTCGTGCCAGCGGTTGAGCACCATCGAC
>CAYYWK010000805.1:0-1546 GCA_964475345.1 uncultured Desulfobulbus sp. | reverse complement strand
ATCGCCCTGGCCACCTGATCGAGGTTGGCGGGGGAGAGGTTGGCGACGAGCCCGGCGATGCCGCCTTCGATGGCCGGCATGTTCAGCTGCTCGCCGATCACCCCGGTCGAGGCGATCTGGACCAGCATATCCTGGATCTGCAGCGCCTCGGAGACCAGCGAACTCGTCCGGCGGGCGTTCTCCATCCCCTGCTCGCCGGTACATGCGTTGGCACAGCCGCTGTTGACCAGAATAGCCTGGGCCCGGCCCTGACGCAGCCTCTCGATGTCGAGGAGCACAGGCGCAGCCTTGACCTGGTTGGTGGTGAATACCCCGGCGGTGACCGCCGGAGTATCGCTGTAGATCAGGCCCAGATCGAGCCTGTCCGGATACCGTATGCCGGCTGCGACAGCCGACATGGAAAATCCTTTGACGATCATTCGCACATCCATTCCAAATAAAATCCCTTCTCCGGCGCGTACGATCCCCCTGGTCGCACAACGGTCTCTCCAGACCGGCCTCCCTTTCGTTCATCCGAAAGCGGTGCCTGCCTCCCGTTCGGAAAAAATAATTAGAATAATCTACCATCTCTAACCCCGGCTATGCTAGTATTAATTCGGCACTGCCCCGCCCGCCGGGCCGGCTGCCGCCGCCAGACGGACCCTGCAGGCAGGATATTTTCCGTGCCTCTGTTTCCGGAGCGAAGGCAGACTCGCCACGAGACCAACTTTGCCAATTTTTGCTGTGTATGCCTGCCGAGCAGTTGCACTGGAGCTACCACCTCTTCTCCACGATCTTCCTCCTCGCCGACCTGACCATCCGCATCGGACTGTCTCTCAGGGTCATCATGCGACGGCGGCCCTATCCGATCACCCTCGCCTGGCTGGTCGTCATCCTCCTCGTCCCCTTTGCCGGCGGTTTCTTCTACCTGCTCTTCGGCGAAAACCGCCTCTCCGACAGACGGACGGCACGGATCCTGCTTTCCATCCCCCACTACCAGCACTGGCTGCAGACACTGCACGACCGGTCGCCGGTAGAGTGGCAACGCCTCAACCCGGAATGCCTGCATCTGCATCAACAGGCCGTGGCACTGGCGGGCATACCGGCCCTCGACGGCAACACCCTCGAACTGATCGACAGCCCTGAAGGAATCCTCAGCTCCATAATCGGCGACATCGAAAACGCCCGTTCCACCTGCCACCTGCAGTTCTATATCTGGGAAGAAGGGGGGATGGTCAACAAGGTGATGGCGGCCCTCGGCCGGGCCAACGCGCGCGGGGTGAGCTGCCGCCTGCTGCTCGACGCCATCGGCAGCAGGGATTTCCTGCGGAGCGCGACAGCGGAAAAGATGCGCGCCTCCGGGATCAGGATTCAGGAATCGCTGCCGGCCAGCATCTACTCCACCCTCTTCGCCCGTATCGATATCCGCAACCACCGCAAGCTGGTGGTCATCGACGGCAGGGTTGCCTACACCGGCAGCCAGAACATGGTCGATCCCAGCGTCTTCAAGCAGGACGCAGGTGTCGGCAGATGGATCGACCTGATGGTGCGAATCCGCGGCCCGGTG
>CAYYWK010000804.1:0-1547 GCA_964475345.1 uncultured Desulfobulbus sp. | reverse complement strand
CCGCCGAGCACGCCGGGGCCTGGATGGTGCAGGAACTCCGGCCGGGGCTGCTCGGCCATGTGCGGGGCCGGGTGATCTGCGCCGACGCCCTCGACAGGCCAGAGCACTGGCGGGAGTAGTTGCGGAACACGGCAGTCCTGCCGGTGGTGACATGGCAGTTCTGGCAGTAACATGGTCCGCTCCCGAATGTCTTTGATCTTCAATTGGATATCGGACTGATATGCAGATCATCGCCCCAATCGACCTCGCAACTCTTCGCCAACATGAACGATCAACCCGTGCAAACGCCTGCCTTGGTCGATACGGAATGTGCACATACTCTCCACAAGACGAATTTCAACTGGTTCGAGCGAACTTCGAACCAGATGACTGGCAACGGCTCTACCTCATCGAAGAGTTCACACGGCATACCAATGGGAAGACTGGCAGAGTAATCGATCTCAACTTTGAAGATCTGTCTCCAACCGCCAAAGCAAGGGTACAATCCTTCACCGATCCTCCCTCCGGCATTGGTTTGTCGCCGGTCGACCTCAGGATGCACCCGCAATTAGCCATCATCATCGTCACAGCCGATATCCATGATCGCGCTCTGGTGATCATCGACGGGAACCACCGAGCGATCGCCCAGTACCGGAATTTTGGGCCCGTTGCCGGCATTCCCGCCATCGTCTGCATCCACGGAAAAATTGAGCAGTGGCCCTATGCGCCAATCCATTCCCGAAATCGAAAAATTCTCTGAGCAGCGGCTAAAAATACGATTCAAAGGACATCCGAGACTGACAACACGAGGAATTCTCCGCTTTCCTTGCAGATACAACGGGCAATGATATCTGTATAAGAGCCATACAGCAATCGGATCTTCCAAACCAGATGCGAACGAAGGTCTCATCCATCCCTTCATGACCGACAGATACCTCAGCTTCAGGGAACTGGCAGCAAGCGAACGCGAGGGGCTCGATTTCCGGGTCACCCTCCGCGACCGGGGTTCCCGCACTGCCATCGTCGCTCCGCACGGGGGCTCCATCGAGCCGGGCACATCCGAGATCGCCAGCGCCGTGGCCGGGGACGACCTGTCGTTCTACGCCTTCGAAGGCCTCAAGCCCTGCCGCAACAGGGACCTGCACATCACCAGCCCGCATTTCGACGAACCGCGCTGCCTGGCGCTGCTCGCCGCTGCCGGGCGGGTGGTGACGATCCACGGCAAGGCGGGCGACGGGGAGGAGGTCTGCCTCGGCGGCCGCGACGCCGCAACCCGGGACCGGGTCCGGCGGGTGCTCACCGCCTGTGGTTTTACGGCCGTCGACCATAGCGCACCCGGCCTGCAGGGCCGCGAGCCGCTGAACATCTGCAACCGCGGCAACTCCGGGGCAGGGGTCCAGCTGGAAATCGCCCGCGGGCTTCGCCGCAGCCTGTTCGCCGCCCTCGACAGCGCCGGCCGGTGCGCACCGACGCAGCGGTTCGGGGATTTTGTCGCCGCACTGCGGCAGGCCCTGCTGTAGGTCGCCCCACCGGGCAGGCCACGCCGGTTGCCGCGAAGTCCGCGGTGT
>CAYYWK010000803.1:0-1547 GCA_964475345.1 uncultured Desulfobulbus sp. | reverse complement strand
GGCGGCCTGCAGGTGGTGCTGCCGCTGACCGGCTTCATCATTTTCCTGCTGCTCTATATCAACACCCGGTCGACGGTGAAGACCTGCATCGTGCTGCTCGCCGTCCCCTTCTCGGCGATCGGCGCGGTCTGGTTCCTTTACGTGCTTGATTACAATATGAGCATTGCGGTCTGGGTGGGGTTGATAGCCCTGCTCGGAGTCGATGCCGAAACCGGGGTGTTCATGCTGCTCTATCTCGATCTCGCCTATGACAAGGCGAAACAGGAAGGCAGGATGAACAGCCTGGCCGATCTGCGGGCGGCCGTCATGGAAGGGGCGGTGAACCGGCTGAGGCCGAAATTCATGACGGTTGCCACCACTTTCTGCGGCCTGCTGCCGATCATGTGGTCCGTGGGGACAGGTGCTGATGTGATGAAGCGGATCGCCGCCCCTCTGATCGGGGGCATCTTTACTTCCTTCCTGCTTGAACTTATAGTTTATCCAGTCATATACGAGACATGGAAATGGCATGCGGAAGTCAGGCGGAAGGAAGCAGCGGAAAAAGGATTGCCGCAACTCGGCGAAAGCTGATTCCGCAGGAATTCCTGCTGGCAAAGGAGTTCAGCAGGCAACAAAGGAGAAACGATGGGAATTGTCAAGGTGATCATGCTGGCCCTTGTTCTGTTCGCCTCGCCGGTGCTGGCGGATGATCAGCGCATTCAGGCTGGTGAGGATGACAAGTGCCCGGTATGCGGGATGTTTGTCGCCAAATATCCCGATTTTCTGGCGCAGGTGGTGTTTACCGATGGGTCGACCGCCTTTTTCGACGGGACCAAGGACATGTTCAAATACCTCCAGGATCTCGCTCGTTACGCCCCGTCAAGGAAGACGTCGGAAATCAAAGAGATCCGGGTGACCGACTACTACAGCATGAACGCCATCGATGGCCGGACCGCCTGGTATGTGGTGGACAGTGATGTCTATGGCCCGATGGGCAGGGAACTGATACCCTTCGGCTCCGAGGCCGAGGCCAGGGAGTTCATGGCGGACCATGGCGGAAAAAGGCTGCTGCGGTTCGACGGCATCTCCTTCGAACTCGTCAAGTCCCTGGATTGATTCCCATGCGGTGGCTGATCCGGAAATCGGACATATTCCTGGCCTATGTGCTGCTGCAGGCGGCAGCTCTCGCTCTGATGCTGGTTGACGCCGCAGTCCGCAGATCCCTGGCCGAGCCGGTTCTGCGACAGCGGGCCGGGGTGGTACGGGTTCTTGGCCTGACCGATCTCGCCCTGTTCACCGAGGCCAGGTACACCAGGAACCCGAGCCTGGCCGACCGCCATTCCGCCTTCCAGGAACATCCGCTGTCGCTCGAACATTTCCCCTCGGGATCAGTCGTGTCCCCACCCTCCCATCTCACCCATCCGGCAGGACGCTGATCCATGAGTCTGATCGAAAAACACCGGAACATCATCGATTACACCCTGTCGTCGCTGGGGCGACGCAAGGGCAAGACCTTCGCCGTCTGCCTGGTATACAGTTTTGTCATCTTCCTGCTGGCCTCGGTGGTC
>CAYYWK010000802.1:0-1548 GCA_964475345.1 uncultured Desulfobulbus sp. | reverse complement strand
CCCCGGCCAGCGGCCCGCACCCCCGGAGCCACGGCGGATGGCGAACTGCTCCAGGCGCACGGGAAACCGCCGCTCCAGCACCTCCGGGTCGGTGAGCCGCGAGTTGGTCATGTGGCTCTGCACCGCCGCCGCGCCGGCAAAGCCCACCCCGTCGAGACCGCGGCCAGCACCGGTGCCCCCGCACAGGGTTTCGTAGTACTGCAGCCGCGCATTGCCGAAGCTGAGGTTGTTCATCGTGCCCTGGGCGGCCGCCTGCACGCCCAAAGCGCCGAAAAGGGCTTTGGTGAGAGCCTGGGACACATCCACGTTGCCCGCAACCACCGCCGCCGGCGGCCGGGGATGGAGCAGACAGCCCTCCGGCACCACCAGCTCGAGCGGCTCCAGGCAGCCGGCATTGAGCGGGATCGCCTCCCCCACCAGGCAGCGGAACACGTACAACACCGCCGCCTTGGTCACGGCCAGCGGCGCATTGAAGTTGTCGGGACGCTGGGGGGATGTGCCGCTGAAGTCCAGCCGCGCCCGGCCGGCCCGTCGGTCCAGCGTGATCGCCACGGCGATGCAGCCGCCGCCGTCGAGCTCCTGGCGGAAGCGGCCCTCGCGCAGCTGCACCAGCACCCGCCGCACCGCCGCCGCCGCATGGACCTGCCCATGCCGGGCATAGGCCCGCACCTCGGCCAGACCATGGCGCTCCACCAGCTGCTGGAGCTGGGCCACCCCCAGCTGGTTGGCGGCCGCCTGGGCCTGGAGATCGGCCAGCAGCTGGTCGGGGTTGAGCACGGGCCAGGGCCCGGCCTGCAGCCGCTCTCGCCAGTCGGCTTCAGCGAAGCGACCGGCCTGCACGAAGGGCTGATTGTCGAGCAGCAGGCCCTCCTCGGCGATCGTGCGACTGAACGCCGGCATGGATCCGGGGCTGATGCCCCCCACATCGGCATGGTGGCCGCGGCTGGCGACGTAAAAACTCGGTGCCGTGTCGTTACCGTCCAGATAGACCGGTGTCACCACGGTCACGTCCGGCACGACGCGTTCGAACAAGGACTATCAGCGGAACTACCTGATGACGCTCGAGCTGGTGAACGTCCACAACGGCCAGGCCGACAAGGAATCGGCCGAGCTCGAGAAGCAGTACAACGTCTCGACGATGGCCAAGCTGAAGGGAATGTTCAAATAGGAATGGGTTTGGGGACCGGGGATTGTCCCTTGGCGGTCTCGTCGCCCGTTCAAACTACTCGTGACCGACATTCCATGATGCACCGCCGGCATAGAAATGGTTGCACACCACCTGCTTCTCCTGCTGCTCCTTGCGACGGGTTGCGCATCGCTTGCCGATCGGCTCCAGGTGGTGTGCAACCATTTCTATGCCGGCGAGTTGGACACGGCCGTCACGACGCTCGACGAGGATATCAAGAAGCACAGCCGCGAGGCCGACTGCTTCAAGCTCGATCGGGCAATCATCGATCTCGTTTCGGGCCGGCCCCAGGAGGCTGAAAAGCTCTTGCGCGAGGTGCGCGATTCGCTCGACTACAACCAGCAGGCGAGCTTGGCCGAGTC
>CAYYWK010000801.1:0-1550 GCA_964475345.1 uncultured Desulfobulbus sp. | reverse complement strand
ACCCGCCGCCCGGGCCAGCGCGGTGCGCTGCTGCTGACCGCCGGAGAGTTCCTGGGGGGTGCGGCCGAGCATGTCGCCCAGCTTCAGCAGTGCGGCGATCTCGCGCACCTTGCGGTCGATTTCCGCTCGGGGCTGCCGGGCGATGCGCAGCGGCGAGGCGATGTTTTCGTAGACGGTGAGGTTGGGGTAGTTGATGAACTGCTGGTAGACCATTGCCACGTTGCGCTTCTGCACCGGCACGCCGGTAACGTCGCGGCCGTTCACCAGCACCCGGCCGGCGGTCGGCTGGTCGAGGCCGGCCATCAGCCGCATCAGCGTCGTCTTGCCGGACAGGGTCGGTCCCAGCAGGATGTTCAGGGTGCCGGCGGTGAAGCTCAGGCTGACGTCGGCGATGTGAAAAGCCCTGCCGACCTTTTTACTGATCTGTTCAAGTTCGAGCTGCATCTGTCGTTCCTTCCATAGTGGCTGGCTCTGCGACCGGGAGATTGTGGCGCTCCCGCATCCAGGCAGCAAGTCGCCGCACCTCTTCGGCCGTCAGCAAAAGGCCCATGTTGGTGCGCCGCCAGAGGACGTCTTCAGGGGTTCTGGCCCACTCGTTGCGCATCAGGTAGGCCACTTCAAAGCCGTAGAGGCTGTCGCCGAAACAGGGACCGAGATCGGCGGCGCCCCTGAAGCCTTCTACCATAGACCAGGCACGGCTGCCATAGGTTCTGAACAGGCGTCTGGCGTGTTCCGCGGTGAGCAGCGGGCAGGCCTCCCGTAGCCGCGATGTCTCCTGCTCGAAGCGCTCGGGGGCAAAATCGCCGCCAGGCAGATGGGCCTCTGCAGTCCAGGGTCGGCCCATTGCCGGCAGATGCGGGGAAAGCCTGGCGAGGACGCTTTCCGCCAGCTTGCGATAGGTGGTGATCTTGCCGCCGTAGATGGAGAGCAGCGGCGCTTCGCCGCGGCCGGTGTCGAGTTTGAGCACGTAATCGCGGGTGGCGGCCCTGGCCTCGCTCTTGCCGTCGTCGAACAGCGGGCGGATGCCGGCGTAGCTGCCGACGACATCGTCCGGCGTGATCTGCCGCAGGAAATATTCGCCGGCGGCCCGGCAGAGGTACAGGGTCTCCTCGGGGCTGATCGTCACCCGGCCCGGGGTGCCGGTGAAGTCGACGTCGGTGGTGCCGATCAGCGTGAAGTCGCCCTCGTAGGGGATGGCGAAGATGATCCGGCCGTCGGCGTTCTGGAAGATGTAGGCACGGGGGTGGTCGAAGAGCTTTCTGACGATGATGTGGCTGCCCTTGACCATGCGGATGTGTTCGCCGGCGGCCTCATGGCTGACATGACTGAGGAAGGAGTCCAGCCAGGGGCCGGTGGCGTTGACCAGCACCCTGGCCCTGGCCGTGGCCCGCTCTCCGGTGAACCGGTTCTGCAGGTCAAGGGCCCAGGCATCACCGTCGCGGACGGCCGCCGTGCAGGCGGTCCGCACCCGGATGTCGGCACCGCGGGCGGCGGCATCCATCGCGTTCAGCACCACCAGCCGGCTGTCCATGACCCAGCAGTCGGAATAC
>CAYYWK010000800.1:0-1560 GCA_964475345.1 uncultured Desulfobulbus sp. | reverse complement strand
CGGAGCGGTCATCTTGAGCGCATAGGTGCCCGGGAGAATCCCGACGAGGATGAGAACGATGAGGCCCATGCCCTTCTGTCCGTCATTCGACCCATGGGCGAAGCTGACTCCCGTGCACGTGAGCATGAGGACGCCGCGGATCCAGAGCGGAGGGGGAGCAGATCCGTTGGGCGGACGGTAAAGCTCCGGCCTGCGGATAACGAACTTGCAGAGAAGCAGGAGGAGTCCTGCGGCGCAGAATCCGAACACCGGGGAGATCAGGAGGGCGAGCCCGACATCCTGGGCCTTCGCCCAGTTGATGCCCTCGGTGATCGAGTGGGCCGGGCCCATGAGCGAGTTGGCCAGGCCGACGCCCAGGATCGAGCCGATGAGGGTGTGGGAGCTTGATGCGGGGAGGCCGAAATACCATGTGCCGAGGTTCCAGAGGATGGCCGAGATCAGCAGCGAGAAAACCATCGCAAAGCCTGCTGCGGAGTTGATGTTGAGAACGAGCTCGACCGGGAGGAGGGCCACGATGCCGAAAGCGACGAGGCCCGAGGAGGTCAGGACGCCGATCAGGTTCCAGATGCCGGACCAAACGACGGCCGGGGTGGCCTTCAGCGTGTTCGTGTAGATGACCGTGGCCACGGCGTTGGCCGTATCATGGAAGCCGTTGACAAACTCGAAGCTCAGCGCCAGCACGATGGCCAGAACCAGAAAGACGTAGGTATACAGCGATGGATCGGAAGCGGCAACCGCCAGGGAGAGCATGTCGCGTTGAGCTAACCCCAAACGCCCAGACGTGTTCAACCCGAAAACGCCCGCCCCGGCCCGGATCAGCCGCAATTCTGATTCAGAGCATGGTTTTCAAGCCGCCCAGCCGAGAGGCGTCTCGGCAGCTACTCGGAATTTGTGTCCGTCGACTTGAGGGCCTCGCCGATCGTCTTGCCTGCCTCCTTGAAGGCCTCACCGATCCCCTGGATGGCCCGCTTGGCATCATTGAGGGCTTTCGCCATCTTGGCGGCCTGAAAATCCGACCGCAGGCTGGCCGCCTGGCGGGCAAAAAGGTCCGCCTGGACGCGGTCCCCCTTTTTGGCCAGCTCGGCGATCTGGGCGTCCAGGCGGGCCAGCGAAGCCTCGACGGCCGCCTCGGTTTCCTGGTCCGGATGAGCCTGATACGCCACGATACGGACCTTCGCTGTCTGCACGGTGCGCTCGGCTGAATCACACGCAGCGAGCGCGGCACACACCACGGCCAGAAGGAGGAACCTCGACGGATGCCTCATGATTTCCAGGCAAACGTCTCCTGGGCGGGAGTCCTTCCATCCTCGGTTTTGACTTCCGGCCTGTTTGCGGCCATGTGCTTGAGAATGTGGTAAACCTCCTCAGGATCTGCCTCGACGGCGAGGGCGACCTGCTCGGCCGTCTCTGGTTTTGCGGATTTTTTGAGGTAGGCGACGACTTTCGCCTGGATGGCAAGAATTGCAGCGGCCGCCTTCTTTCCGGCCTCGACCCCCGGCTGGTGGTAGGCATTGATATTGACAAGCGACCCGTAAAATCCGACCGCGCGCTCGTAGAGGG
>CAYYWK010000799.1:0-1560 GCA_964475345.1 uncultured Desulfobulbus sp. | reverse complement strand
CGGTTGAGGGCGTGGAGGGTTTGCGACAGCGGCGAGGTGCCGAACATCGGATCCATCAGCAGGGCGATGGCGCAGGCCTTGATCGTCACGGTCAGGGCCAGCAGGAAGCCGTGCAGGCGGAAGGGGTATGCCTCGAGCAGCGGGAAGAATATCAGGGTTTCTTCGGGTTGGGGACGGCTGGAAAACGGCACAAGTAAGAGGAACATCAACAGGAAACCCGACATTGCCGCCAGGCGCTGCAGCGATCGCCGCCAGGGCAACCCGCTGAGCTGGACTGCGAAGACGGAGGCCGCAAGCGCTACAACGCTGCAGGCCAGGGTGGAGAGAGAGGTGAGGAGGAAACAGTAGGCAAGGAGTGAGAGCACCTTTGCCGCCGGGTGCCAGCCGTGGAAGAGGGAAGCGGCGCCGGCGTGGCCGTCGATGGCGGGAATGGACCAGTTCGGCTGGCTCTTTGCAGCATTGCCCTTTTTCTTCCTGAAGGCGGCGGCAAGAAGCGCCAGCACCGCAATGAACACCAGGGAGGTCAGCAGGGCCGCCTCCGGAACCGTCAGGCGGAAGATGGTGGAAGGATCGGCCATCGCCTCATCCACAGGAAGGGGGGGATGGATGCCCAGCCGTCCGCAGTTGCCGTCTGCCGGCTGCGAGCAGTTCCGGTCTGACCCGGAAGAGAAAGGAAACGGTGAAGGCCGATATCGCCGATTCGATGATGATGACCGGGATATGTGCGGCCAGGGCCAGTTTCGCCACCCCGAGGAAATCCTCGCCGCCGGCGTAGAGCATGGCGGCGAGAATGAGCGCCGCGAGTGCCGTTCCTAGGGCACCGGCCAGGGCGCCGGCCAGGGTGTTGCCGGCGAGGGTCGTGCCCCTGGCTGCCTGGAAAAGCAGGCCGCAGAGCAGGGCCGGCACTCCCATCATCAGTGCGTTCGCTCCCAGCGCGGTAAGCCCGCCGAATTGAAAAAGCAGGCTCTGCAGGAAGAGCCCCACGGTGATGCTGAGAAAGGCGGCGGGCCCGAGAAGGGCTCCGACGATGCCGGGCAGCAGCAGGTGGACGCTGGTCGGCCCCAGTGGCAGGTGGACCAGGGAGGCGACAAAAAACGCGGAGGTGACAACGGCGACCTTGGGGATTTCTTCCTGCCTGAGAGCTTTCACGCTCAATGCAACTCCGACGGCGGTGCCGGCATAGGCCGAGACCGACAGTGCGAGTGGCAGGACCCCGTCTGAAATATGCATGAGTTATCGGTCGGTTGAGAGTTGTTGTCTTCGGGAGGCCATGAATGCGGCTATCCCGAAAAGGCCCAGAATGTAGCCGACACCGGCGAAGACTTCCGGCATTCCCGGTTCCTCCATCGCCTGCTGGAGGGCCGCAATATCCCTTTTGATCATCCGCAGTTCGCGGCTGACCTTGGCGTCATGCTCCTTGAGTTGAGCCAATACCTCCCCCCATTCCGGAGGTGGAGTTACGGCTGTTGCCAGCTGCTCGTCAGTCTGGGCCGGAATGGAATACGGCAGAGAGAGAATCGCTGTGGCGAAAAGGATGCAGAGGGGTTTTCTGTTAATCAT
>CAYYWK010000798.1:0-1563 GCA_964475345.1 uncultured Desulfobulbus sp. | reverse complement strand
GACTGGGGGGCGGAGCATCTCGATCTCGTCCTCTCCGTGCGGATCGTCGACGGAATGGAAGAAGCCAGGGGATATATCCGGCGGTTTGGTTCGCAGCACACCGAATCGATCATCACCGAAAATTACTCGACGGCCCGGGAGTTCATCGCTTCAATAGACGCTTCGGCGGTTATGGTCAACGCCTCCACCCGTTTTAATGACGGCGGGCAGCTGGGTCTCGGTGCGGAAATCGGGATCAGCACCACCAAGCTGCACGCCTATGGCCCGATGGGGCTCGAGGAACTGACAACCAGGAAATTTGTCGTTTTCGGCCAGGGGCAGGTCAGGGAGTGAGCCAGAGGATCTGCTTTTTCGGTGGGACCTTCGATCCGATCCACAACGGTCATCTGCGTCTGGCCGGCAACGCGCTTGACGAATGCCGACTCGACCAGATACTCTTCATACCGGCGGCCATTCCTCCCCATAAGTCATCGGCACAGCTGACGCTGTTCAGTCACCGGGTGGAAATGCTGAAAGCCGCTCTGGCCGGCAGGCAGGAATATGCCTTGTCGCAGATTGAGGGTGAGTTGTCGGCCCCCACATACACCGTCGATACAGTCCGTTATCTCCGGAGGCAGTATGCTCCTGAAACCCTGCTGTTTTTTCTGACCGGTGTGGATGCATTTCTGGACATCGCGACCTGGAAGGAGTACGAAATACTGTTGAGGATGGTCTCGTTCATTGTCTCTGAAAGAGAGGGAGGCAATTACGAGACGAGAATGCAAAGACTTGTCGAGAGGCTTGGCTATCGTCGAAACGGACGCATCTGGGTCACCGAAGATGGCAGGCTGCCGATAGTTTTCCTGTCCAGCCCGCCGCTTCCCCTTTCCTCGTCCTCGATAAGAGAGAGGATCCGGGAAAAGGAACCGATCGACGGTATGGTTCCGGATGGCGTTCGCCGGTACATCGAAGCGTTGAAACTTTACGGCAGGTAGAAAGATGGTCTGCTGGGCGGAAGCGACAGGCGATAGGCACGGTATCGGCAACGGGTGCGGACGGTGCAGTTCAACCAGCGGCAGTGCCTGAAGGTTCGTTCAGACGGCAGGGGTGCTCAATATTCATAAACGCATGAGTGATGAACATGTGCAGATGAAACAGCTGATGAGAAAGATAGCAGTACTGATCGTTGACGATTCCCTGGTATTCAGGAGATTTTTACGCGATATACTGGAAAATTCCCCAGATATCTTTATAGTCGGTGAGGCGAGGGATGGCATCGAAGCACTGGAACTGGTGCTGAAGACTTCTCCCGATGTCATACTCATGGACCTGGAAATGCCGGTGATGGACGGTATGACGGCCCTCCAGCACCTGATGATCCACCGCCCCACTCCGACCATCATTTTTTCCAGCCTCACCAGCGAAGGAACCGCCCGCTGCTTTGACACGCTGAAAAACGGCGCGGTCGATTTCATGTGCAAGGATTTTCTCTTTCAGGAGAAAAACATCGAACTCTATCGCCAGACGGTGTTCCAGAAGGTGGTGTATGCAGCGAGCAACCGCGTCAGATCGATCGAGCCGATG
>CAYYWK010000797.1:0-1564 GCA_964475345.1 uncultured Desulfobulbus sp. | reverse complement strand
ATCGTCCTCGAGGTTGCCGACCTGGATCTGGCCGATGTACTCCGGCAGGAAAAACGGCGCCGGCTTCATCTTGACCAGTCCCTGCAGCCCCATCTGGGCGATGCGGTTCCTTACCGCCGGGCTCTCCAGGGTCAGCCCCTTTGCCGCCTCCTGTTCACTGACTTCCTTCGGGACGATGTCGAGCATCAACACCTCGATCCCCGCGTTGGCAAGATGGGCGGCAATGGTCGCACCCATCACACCGGCGCCCAGAACCGCGACTTTATTGATCTGCCTCATTTTTCTTCTCCATGTGATGATTTCGGGTGAAAGACGAGACTACTCCCGTTCCTGGTATACAGTTCTTCAACGATGTTTCCGTATTTCTTGTAAATTTCCTTACGCTTCAGTTTCAGCGTCGGGGTCAGTTCCCCGCCCTCGATCGAGAAATCCCGCGGGATCAGTGCGAAATGCTTGATGGTTTTATACGGCGGCAGCTGCTTGTTGATCGTATCGATCCGGGCCGTGAAAAGCGCCTTGACCTTGTCGTTGTTGACCAGCTCGTCGATATCGAGATACTCGATCTTCTCTTCCTTGGTGAAGTCGAGCAGACGTTCAATATCGGGGGTGACCAGGGCCACCAGGTACGGCTTGCGATCGCCGAAAACGATGGCCTGGGAAATGTATTTGTCGAGACGGAGGTCGTTCTCCAGCGGCTGCGGGGCGATATTCTTGCCGCCGGCGGTGACGATCAGCTCCTTCTTACGATCAACAATATAGACGAATCCGTCGGCATCGATGGTGGCGATGTCGCCGGTCTTCAGCCAACCATCCTCGAAGGTGTCCCGGGTCGCCTCCTCGTTGCGGTAGTAGCCCTGCATCACCATCGGCCCCTTGACCAGCAGCTCTCCATCCTCGGCCAGTTTGAGCTCAACTTCGCAAAGCGGCTTGCCCACCGAATCGAAGCGCACATCGTCGATCGAACTGAGCGTCACCGCAGGGCTGGTCTCGGTCAGGCCATAGCCATTGAACACCGGCATGCCGATGATCCACATGAACTCGTTGACGGTCTTGTCGAGCGGCGCGCCGCCGCAGATGAAAAACCGCAACCGGCCGCCGAAACGCTCGCGGACCTTGCTGAAAACCAGCTTGTCGAAGAACCTGTACTGCAGGGCAAGCATTCCGAGCGGCTTTTTCTCAATGTACTTGGCCCGCACATATTCGCTGCCGACCTTCACCGCATAGTGGAAGAGGTTGCGCTTGAACGGGCTGGACTGGTGGACCCCGTCATAGATCCTGGAATGGATTTTCTCGAACAGCCGCGGCACGCTGACCATTGCCGTCGGCCGTATCTCCATCATGTTTTCCATGACCTTTTTCACATCCTCGGCAAAGGCGATGTGGTTGCCGCTGAGCAGGGTGGCATAGTAGCCGGCGGTCCGTTCGAGGACATGGCTGAGCGGCAGAAAGCTGAGGAAGGTCTCATTGTCGCCGAGTCCGCCCAGCTGCTGCATGCCGTACTGGCAATCCACCAGAAAATTGAACTGGGTGAGGATGACGCCCTTCGGCACGCCGGTGGTCCCGG
>CAYYWK010000796.1:0-1568 GCA_964475345.1 uncultured Desulfobulbus sp. | reverse complement strand
GGCTGTGGCATCAGGCTGGGGCAGCTGCCGGAAGTGGTCCCAGGCCTCAGGCGTTGCGACGGCGGCGGCGGGCCTGCTCGAAGGCTGGCGTTCCCTCGGGTTGCCCTCCACCGCTGCGCAGGATCGTGGCATCGGAGAGCAAGGCGCTCCAGCCACTGCCGGGGGTCCAGTGGAAGCGGATCGGGCTGCCCTCGATTGCGCCGTTGGCGTCGGTGAACTGGGCCACCACGTCGGTGATGCGGTAGTGCGCGGGGGTCTCGGCCGGCCTGGGGCGGCTGGTGGCCCACCAGGCATCAAGGGCCTGGGGGGTGCCGGTGACAGTGACGGAAAGGCTCATCGGTCCGGGTGTTTCGGTCGGTCACTGTCTAACATCAAAGGCAGAGAATTAGGGCACGTTGCATAAACAAATCTCCCAGACTTGATGCAGGTTCGCATCAGATAGGCGGGGATGCGTCAGCGCAACGGTGCATCAGGCCACCGCCAGGGCCTGCAACTGCAGCCGGCTGAGCTTGCGGCGGCAGCCGGTCAGGTCGCGCAGCTCCCGGCAGCTCAGGGGGTCGAGCAGCTCAAACAGCGGATGGACGGCGGGAGGCTGGGGAGGGGCAGGGCAGCGGCGGCGCAGGGTGGCCAGCGTCACCACCAGGGCGACGACATGCACGGCGATGGTGAGCAGGGCCTGGGCGACGATCAGCGCCAGCAGCAGGGCCACCACCACCGGATCGGTGGAGTGTTTCATGGTCGGGAAATCTTGTGGGCGTCGGTGGGCCTCTCAGGGCGTCACTTCCGACCCGTTGAATCTACAGGCAGTGGCCGCAAGGGTGCCGGAAACCTGAAGCGCAGGCAGCGTGATGCTCCCCATGAACGACCAGACCACGGCAGCGGTGGTGATCACCGACGACATCGAAACCCTCACCGAGACTGCCGCCCACAAGGCGCTTCGGTCCGAGCGAAAGCACGCCGACAACTACCGAAAGGAAGCCACCGGGTTGCGGGCACAGTTGGCTGAGCTCCTGCCCAGGGTCGAGGCCCTCGAAGCTCGCCCCGGCGCTGCTGGTGGCGCTGACATGGCGCAGCTGCTGGCCGGGATTGCCGAGATCCGGGGCGGCCTGCTGGAGCAGGTTGAGCGGCTGCGGCTGGAGGTGCGCTCAGAGCTTGATGAGCTCGCTGCCCGTGTCGATGAGGTGATCCGGGCCTGAGTCAGTCCTTCGGAAGCATCATCGACAGCACGGCCTCCGGGGTGATCTCCGGTTGCAGGCGCCGGGCGTCATCAAGGCGTCGGGCGAGGGCGTCACCAATCAACGTTGCCACGTAGTCCTGCCCATACCCTCGGGCACTGAAATAGCCCGCCTGTGCATAGTCTTCCGCTTCGATCTTGCGGGCGATGGCCTCACGTTGGCTGCCAGGGAGCTCGCGGAAGCTGCGGCGCAGGATCGTTTCCGGGGGCAGCTGCACCGTGCCGGCGTCGTAGCTCAGCCGCTGAGAGATCCTGTCGAGCACTTCGCCAGGCGTGGTGCCCATGGCGGACTGCCGGCGGCGGGTTTCCTGCGGCGGTGGCGCTGAGGGTGCGG
>CAYYWK010000795.1:0-1568 GCA_964475345.1 uncultured Desulfobulbus sp. | reverse complement strand
TTTCCCTTACGGCGGACGACCTCATCCATCAGGTCGGGCCGGTGCGCAACCTGGTTCGCGCCAAGGAGAAAGGGGCGGACCAGCTGGTGACCCTCTGCTCGATGTGCTACAACACACTGGCCCGCGCCAACCGGATCATGCGGGAAGACCAGGTCAAACGTGATACCATCAACCGCTTCATGGATGACGAGATCGACTACGCCGGAGAAGTGGAGGTCGTGCACATGCTGACCTTTCTGGCCCGCGAGATAGGCTGGCAGAGGATCCGCGAGGCGGTGAAGGTGCCGCTTGCCGGGCTCCAGGTGGCCCCCTACTACGGCTGCACCCTGCAACGGCCGGCCGATGTCGGCATCGAGCCCTTCGGCAGCTTTACCCTGATGACCGGACTGCTCGAAGCCCTCGGGGCGACGGTGGTACCTTTCCCGGCGGCCGACATCTGCTGCGGTTCCTACCAGATCCTGAACGGCGACGAAGGCGCGAGAGGCACTGCGGCGGTCATCGTCAACGCCGCATCGAAAGCCGGGGCCGATGCCCTGGCCACCAGCTGCCCGCTCTGCGAATACAACCTCGGCGGGCAGCAGAGCCGGCTGCTGACCTCGGGGCAGGTCGAGGCCCCGGTGCCGACCTTCTATTTCACCCAGCTGCTGGCGGTGGCTCTGGGGGTTGCCCCGGAATCCTGCCTGTTTGACCTCAACGATGCGGCATCGCTGGAACTGCTGAAAAGCAAAAATTGTCTGGTCGCCGCTTAAGCGGCTTGAAAAAGATCTCTGTCCCCGAGGGATAATCGAGAGTAACTGGAGAAACGACAATGTGTGACGCTGACAACACGACAACGAAGAAGACCATCCGGGTCGCCACCGGCGACCGTGCCATCCTGCCGGAGGGGGCCAAGACCATCCCCGTCTACATCATGGGCAAGAAGTACGAGGTTCCGGAAACCCTGACCATCATGAAGGCGATGGAGTATGCCGGCTTCAAGTTCCTGCGCGGTGCCGGCTGCCGCGGCGGCATCTGCGGAGCCTGTCCGACCGTCTACCGGCTGGCCGGCGACTACAAGCTGCACTTCGGCCTGGCCTGCCAGACGGTGGTTGAGGCCGATATGTACCTGGCCCAGATCCCCTTTTTCCCGGCTAACCGGGCCGAATACAACATCGAGGAGATCGGCGGCGCCGCCGAGGCCATCCACGCCCTCTATCCCGAGCTGTTCCGCTGTGTGGCCTGCAACCTCTGCACCAAGGCCTGCCCGATGGATGTCGACGTCCTCGGCTATATCTCGGCGCTCAAGCAGGGCAATATCAAGAAGGCCGCCGAACTGAGCTTCGACTGCATCCAGTGCGGTCTTTGCGCCAGCCGCTGCATGGGCGAGATCCCGCAGTACCACATTGCCCAGCTGGCGCGCCGGGTCTACGGCAGGTATATCAAGCCGCGGGCCGAGCACCTCCGGAAGCGGGTCGAGGAGATCGAGTCCGGCAAGTACGACGCCATGCTCGCCGACCTGAGCGCGATGAGCAAGGAGGAACTGGAGAAATGCTATGTCGAGCGGGAGAGAGAGCCGGATATGGCGCCTC
>CAYYWK010000794.1:0-1569 GCA_964475345.1 uncultured Desulfobulbus sp. | reverse complement strand
AGCCGCCGTCGGCGCTGACGCCGTCATAGAGGCCGCGGTTCCCCTCGAGAATGACGATCTCGGCATCCCGCCCATGCTGCTGCAGCGAACGATGCAGGGCCTCTCCGCTCATCAGGAACGGGTCGAGGTTGTAGCATCTTCGGCCGGCAGCCAGCTGCAGCCAGCCGGCATCGATATAGTCGGGGCCCTTCTTGAACGGCACGACGCTTGAGCCCTGCCGGGCCAGCGCCGCCGTCAGGCCGACCGAAACCACGCTCTTTCCCGAACCGCCGGCCAGGCCGGCCACTGCTATTCCCCTGGTATGCATCGCGGACTGAGTTTCCTTATCGGTACATGCTTTCCTGTCGATTCTTTCCTTCAATGCGCATCCCGCCCATGGAGTCGCCAGGCCGTGTCATACAGTTCGTTGAGGCGGCCCTCGAGGATCTTCCGGTACTCCTCTATGCCCTCCCCCTTGAGATCGGCCGGGACATA
This sequence comes from uncultured Desulfobulbus sp., assembly GCA_964475345.1. Classification (GTDB taxonomy): domain Bacteria; phylum Desulfobacterota; class Desulfobulbia; order Desulfobulbales; family Desulfocapsaceae; genus Desulfoprunum. The sequence goes on along the minus strand of CAYYWK010000794.1, from coordinate 1,095 downwards.
AATCGGCTCGCCATACAACATATCGACCTGCGAAAAGGGCAGCGGCACCGCCGTCCGGTCCCAGGAAGGGAAGGCCAGGTAACGTGACGCCGACCAGGCCATCGGCACCACCGGCGCCCCGGTCCGGGAAGCCAGCAGAATCGCGCCGGGCTGGGCAACGCGCGGCGGCCCCTGCGATCCGTCGGCGACAATGGCGGTATTCTCCCCTGACGCCGCCAGTTTCAGCAGGTCCTTCAGCGCCTGAGCCCCCTTGTTGTTGCGGGAGCCACGGGCCGTCGAGAAACCGAACTGCTCCGCCAGGCGGGCGATGTATTCGCCGTCGCGGCTGGCGCTGACCATCACTGTCGCCGTCAGGTGGCGCACCTCGTAGAAAACGAAAATGAAACCGTAATGCCAGAAACTGCCGACGATCCTGACGCCGGCTTCAATGGTGTTCAGGCGATGCTCGTACCCATGCCTGCGCACCCGGCAGGTGGCGAACCAAATCCGCATCAGCCAGGCCACCATCCAGGGCAAAACCAGCAATGACAATCGGTGCGTCAGTCCACCTTCTTTCATCCGATCTCGATCTCCAGCATCCGCAGGGCCTTTATCCGGTCGCGCAGTTCGGCCGCCTCTTCGAAGGCCAGTTCCTTCGCCGCTTCCAGCATCCTTTTCTCCAGCCTGCCGATCTCTTTTTCCAGTTCGCGGATCGAGCCGAAAGAGGGCAGGTCTTCCGCCGCCTGCAGGGCTCCTCCCCCGTGGTCGTCGGCGACGGTGTAACCAGCCGCCTGCAGGTGCTGCTGCATCGAGTCCTTGATGGAAGTGATGACCGTGGTGGGGACGATACCGTGCCGGTGGTTATGTTCCTCCTGCAGTCGCCGCCGCCGCTCGGTCTCGTCGATGGTCACCCGCATCGAGCCGGTGATTTCGTCGGCGTACATGATCACCAGACCGCCGCTGTTGCGTGCGGCCCGACCGCAGGTCTGGATCAGCGAGCGTTCCGAGCGCAGGAACCCTTCCTTGTCGGCGTCGAGGATGGCGACCAGCGACACCTCGGGGATGTCGAGACCCTCCCGCAGCAGGTTGATGCCGATCAGGACGTCGAATTCGCCC
>CAYYWK010000793.1:0-1575 GCA_964475345.1 uncultured Desulfobulbus sp. | reverse complement strand
GTCTGGCGCAGGTCGTTGTTGTTCACGAAGGTGGTGACCAGTACCGGCATCTGCGGATTGCGCGGCTGCAGCGGCGGCAGCGCCTGCCCGGTCAGGTTGTCGGCGATGCGGTAGGAAAAGGCGATCAGGTCGGTCTCCGCACCCAGCAGGGACTCGAGGCTGGTGCAGTTGAGACGGGCGCAGCCGTTCAAGGTTACGACAGCGGCAAGCAGCAGGATGGTCCGGGCGAAGGTGGCGGTCATGTGGCTCCGAGGTCGCTGAAGGTGATCCGGCAGGCGGGCTGGGGGGGTCATATATCGGTCTCCGGCCGTGCTGGGGCAGGTTTATCCTGCAGCGGCGCCGGTTCGATGATGGTCTCGTCCTGCTCCGGGACGACGATAACAGGCGGGTCTGCTTGCTTTTTGGCGGCGCTGCCACCGGCTTCGGCCTCGGCCGTCTCCACGGCCTGCAGCTGCTGCCCAGGCGGTGCAGCGATCGTCGCGGTCGGCGAGGAAAGCTGGATGACGCCGGGTTGGGCCATGGTTTCCTGGTACTGCCAGAAGTCGTCGTCGTTGATGTAATAGATGTCCGAGGTGCGGAAGACATAGCGGCCGGCGTTGACGATCGAGGTGGTGATCAGGATCTCGTAATGGCCGTAGTCGGTGTAGGCCGAATTGACAAGGTCGAGCAGCCCACCGCCGGCGATGGCGATCAGTTCTTCCGGGGCTTCACGGAGGACGAGGACGGCGGCGGAGAGCATCGTGAAGGTGCCGGGGAAGAACGAACGGACCCTGGTGCCGCGGTGATAGACGACCTGGACCTTGTAGTTGACGGTGAGCGAGCGGTCATCGACTATGCTCCTAGTCTGGATGCCGTAGTTGACCAGGTTGGTGATCAGCAGGTCGCGGAAGGCCTCGTTGAAGGTGGAGGTCTGGTTGGCCTGGCAGGGCGTGGCGTCATCGCCGCAGGTCTGCTTGACGAAGACGGGGGTGTCCAGGTAGTCGTAGACCACCAGTTCCCTGTTGAGCCGGGAAGCCACGTCGCGGGCCAGGATGTTCCAATGGTCTACCGCCTGCATCTTGCGCTGCTGGCGGAACTCGTGGGTGGTGGGGCCGGGAATGCGGCTGCAGCCGGTGGCGAGGAGGAGCAGGATGATCGGGATGAGACGGGTCGGCATGGGCATCTCCTGGGCAAACGATGTTTTCCACTCTATCGGACAACGGGCGGAATTCTGAAGGAAAAAAAAGCGGTGCCGGCAGAATTCCGGCAAAGCTCACAGACCGGGAACGACTTTTCCGGAACCTTGCCTTGACGGCCGGACGTGCGTAGTGTCAACTGCAGGCCGCGACACACTTTCCTCACTTTTTCCGAAAATTGGGCCGCCACGCCATGTCTCTTGACCTGCAGCAGCGGCGCCTCGCGGCGAGCCTGTCCACGGTGACCCGCCCGTCCGGCGCCGCGTCGAGCGGCGTGGTGCCTGCCAAGTCGCGCGCCGGCGGCGGTGGCGGCGGGCCCGGCAGCTCTGTTGGCACGAGCGACACGCAGAGCGCGCGCAACAACACAACGCCAAGCAGCACGCCGCCGCGGCAGGACAGC
>CAYYWK010000792.1:0-1579 GCA_964475345.1 uncultured Desulfobulbus sp. | reverse complement strand
GAGCCGCCACTATCTGGCTCCGCTCAGCGAATGCGTCCGCCTGCTGCTGCCGCCGGGTTTCGGCGCCAAGAGCCAGGTCATCGTGGAATACACACCCGGCGCGCCCATCCACCCCGATGACCTGACGCCGGCGCAGCAGGCCCTGCTGCTGCATTTGCGCAAAGGCAGCGCGCCGCTGGCCGATCTGCGCGAAATGGACCGCCGGCTGACGGGCGAATCCGTGTTGGGCGACCTGGTGCAGCGGGGACTGGCCCGTCTACGCGACCGCGGCGCCGCCTCGGCGCCCAAAGCCAGGAAGGAACGGCGTGTGCGTCTGGCCGTTGCACCGGAGGACATCGACCGCAGCCTGCTGCGCCTGGGCCGTCCCTCCAAACAGAGCGATGCCCTGGTCTGGCTGGCCGGCCATCCCGAGGAAGCGCCCACGCTGCCGGAGCTGGCCGCAGCCTTCGGCAGCAGCGCGGCGCCGCTGAAGTCCCTGGCCGAGCGCGGTCTGGTCCGCATCGATGAAGACCGCCGCGTCCATCTGCTGGTGACACCCGCCGCGGCGCTGGCGGTGGCGGTGGCGCTGCGCGGCGCCGACCGTTTCCGCCCCATGCTGGACGCCCTGGCCGCGGCCGCAGACCCGGTGTGGGTGGGATGGCTGTATGCTGAAACCGGTGCGGACGCCGCCGCCCTCCAGTCCCTGTCCGCGGCCGGGTTGGTGTCGTTCAGCGATGTCGAAGTCTGGCGCGACCCCCTTGCCGGCCGCCAGTTCCGGCCCGACATACCGCCGGTCCTGACCAGCCACCAGCAGCAGGCATGGGACACCCTGCGCACGGCGCTGCAGCAGCCTCAGCCGCGGTCGGCGGTCTTCCTCCTGCACGGCGTCACCGGCAGCGGCAAGACCGAGCTCTATCTGCGCAGCCTGCAGGAAGTGGTCCGCAGCGGTGGTCAGGGCATCGTGCTGGTGCCTGAGATCAGTCTGACGCCGCAAACCCTCAACCGCTTTGCCGCCCGCTTCCCGGGCCGGGTAGGGCTGGTCCACTCCCGCCTCTCTGACGGGGAACGCTTTGACACCTGGCGCCGGGCCCGCCAGGGTGAATTCGATGTCGTCATCGGTTCCCGTTCGGCCCTGTTCTCGCCTCTGCCCCGGCTCGAACTCATCGTGCTGGATGAGGAACATGACGCTGCCTTCAAGCAGGAGCGCACCCCGCGCTACCATGCCCGCGACGCCGCCGTGGCCCTGGCCCGACTGACGGGAGCGGTTGTGCTGCTGGGATCGGCCACCCCTGCCCTGGAAAGCATGCTCAACGCTCGCCGCGGTGTTTACACCCTCATCGAACTGCCGCAGCGCGTGCGCGGGCACCGCCATGCCGGACAGGTTACCGTCAAAGACGCCGCAAGCGCAGAGGAACCGGTGCAAACCGAACCGGCGAGTCCGGCCCCGGCGAACGCCGATGACATGCTGGAGCTGCCGCCCATTGCCGTCGTCGACATGCGGGCCGAGCTGCGGTCCGGGAATCGTTCCATGTTCTCACGCGCCCTGGCCGGGGCGCTGTCCGCCACCCTGGACCGCCGGGAGCAGGCCATCCTGTTCCTG
>CAYYWK010000791.1:0-1587 GCA_964475345.1 uncultured Desulfobulbus sp. | reverse complement strand
TTACGACGGGACGCTGGCACACGAATTCCAGCACATGATCCATTGGGCCAACGACCGCAACGAGGACTCCTGGGTCAACGAAGGCATGTCGGAGCTGGCGAGCTATCTGAACGAGTTTGATCCCGGCGGCGCGGACTATGCCTATGCCGAACAACCTGACACCCAACTCACGACATGGTCCGATCCCAGCCTGGGCAACGCCGAGCACTACGGCGCGTCCTATCTCTTCACGAACTACTTCCTTGACCGTTTCGGCGAGGAGCTCACCAAGGCAGTCGTGGCTTCGCCGCAGAACGGTATTGCTGGCTTTAACGAAGCGCTGCAGGAGGCCGGTCGGCCGGAGCGGTTTGACGACGTCTTCGCCGATTGGGTCATCGCCAACTATCTGGATGCGCCGGACGCCGATGCGGAAGGCCGCTACGGCTATTCAGGAATCGAACTGGCGCCGATGGCAGTCGCCGAGACATACGACAAATTCCCGGTTGAGGATCAGGCCCAGGTGAGTCAGTACGGCGCAGACTACATCCGGCTAAATGGCAGCGGTCCGATTACGATCGACTTTGCGGGGCAGGATCAGGTGAGCCTCGTGAACACTAAGCCGCAGGGCACCTACTCCTGGTGGTCGAACCGCGGCGATCAGAGTGACTCGACGCTGACACAAGCCTTCGATCTGAGCGCCGTCAAGTCGGCCATGTTGAACTTTTCGACCTGGTACGACATCGAGGACGGCTGGGATTATGCCTACGTTGAAGCTTCTACCGACGAGGGCCAGACGTGGAAGATCTTGCCCGGTCGCCACACCACCGAGGAAAACCCAGTGGGCAACGCCTTCGGTCCCGGTTGGACCGGGCTCAGCGGTTATCGCTCCGGGGAGAAGACCGAAGGCAAGACACCGCAGTGGATCGAGGAGCAAGTGGACCTGACCGAGTTTGCGGGCCAGAAAATCCTGCTGCGGTTCGAGATGGTGACCGACGACGCGGTGAACCAGCCTGGCCTGCTGATTGACAACATCTCGATTCCCGAAATTGGCTATCAGGACGACGGCGAGTCGGGTGTGGGCGGCTGGGATGCCGTGGGTTGGGGCCTGACGGACAACAACCTGGCGCAGCGCTGGCTGGTCCAGCTCATGGAAATCGGCGGCGGGCAGGTCACGGTACAGCGGATGGCTGTCGGTCCCGACGGCCGCGGCCAGCTCACAGTATCGAACCTGGGCGACCTGGATGAGGCCATGCTGGTCATCTCAGGGTTGACACCGGTGACGACGGAGCCGGCAAGTTACAGCTACACGATCACGCAGCAATAGCAGGATGGTAAACAGTAAGTAGCAGAATTAACCACGGAGACACGGAGAGCACGGAGTTTTTTAGACATCTCCGTGTCCTACGTGTCTCCGTGGTGATTTTTGTGGACGGAGGCGTCGGAAAATGGAATCGGGGAGTTCAGCGATTAGCAACCTGCTCTTTCTCGCCGGCCTCCTGTTCCTGATGGCCCTGGTCGGGGTCGGCACGGTGCGGACGGGGCGGTTGCTGCGCACCTGGCCGCCGCCGTTCATCCCGCTGCTCAATGGGCCCGAAAACGCGCTGCGCC
>CAYYWK010000790.1:0-1592 GCA_964475345.1 uncultured Desulfobulbus sp. | reverse complement strand
GGACGGGACAGAATTCCCGGTTTCGCTCAGTGCCCGCCTGGTCAGGGACAGGTCGGGAGGGGCGCAGTATGTCGAAGGGCGGATGATCGATATCTCCGAGCGGCGGCAGCGGGAACAGGAGAGGCAGCAGCGATTGGCGGCAGAGGCCGCCATGGAGGCGAGACTGCAGCTGGTGGAGGATCTCGAGAGAAAGAACCGGCAGCTGCGGGAAACACTCGACGAACTGAAAAGCACCCAGCAGCAGCTCGTCCAGTCGGAGAAGATGGCGGTGGTCGGCATGACAGCTGGTGGCGTCGCCCACGACCTCAACAATATCCTGGCCGGAGTGGTCAGCTACCCCGAGCTGCTGCTGGCGACCCTGCCGCCTGACAGCACCTTCCGGGGGCCGCTGGAGGCCATCCATGCCTCAGGCCGCCGGGCTGCCGCGGTGGTGGCCGATCTGCTCACCCTGGCCAAGGGTATTGCCAGGATCAAGCAGCATACTGCCCTGCAGACGCTGGTCGACGAGTACGTCGGCTCCGTCGAATTTCAGACGGTGATCCGCGACAATCCGGGAGTGCAGGTGAAGGTGCGCGACGAGTCGAAGGGAGTGCAGATCTCCTGTTCGCCCGTGCATATCCAGAAGGTGATCATGAACCTGGTGATGAATGCCATCGAGGCGGTGGCCCCTTACGGCGGCTCGGTGACGGTGAGTACTGTGCATCTGCAGCCTTCCGGAGAAGGCGACCAGGAAGGAGGCGGCGGGTACGCGGTTCTCGAGGTTGCAGATGACGGTCCCGGCATCTCGGAAGAGGATCGCGAGCATATCTACGAACCGTTCTACACCCGCAAGGTGATGGGCAAAAAGGGCACGGGGCTGGGCCTGACCGTGGTCTGGAACGTCGTCAAGGAGCATGGCGGAACAATCGACCTGCGAAGCGGCGCCGGCGGCACGGTCTTCCGCGTCTTCCTGCCCGCCGAGGTGGGGCAGGTCCGGGAAGAGGCCGGGGAGGGTGAAATCAACCTGCAGGGGACGGGACGGATCCTGGTGGTCGACGACGAGCCGCTGCAGCGCGACATCGCAAGCGACATACTGACGTCCTTTGGCTACCAGGTGGTGACGATGCCGAGCGGCGAGGCGGCGATCATGTACCTGCGGGGAGCCGCCGCCGACCTGGTTGTCCTCGACATGCTGATGCCGCCGGGCCTGAACGGACTGGAGACCTACCGTGAGATGCTGCGCATCCATCCCGGCCAGAAGGCCCTGATCGTCAGCGGCTTCTCGGAGAGCGGCGATGTGAGGGAGGCGATGCGGCTCGGCGTCGGCGGCTTCGTCAAGAAGCCCTACGGCATGAACCAGATCGCCCGGGCGATCAAGAGCGAACTGGAGCGCCGGCCGCTGGCGGCCTGACCCGCCAAGGCTCCGTCATTTTTCCTTGTCTTCCTGCTGTTTTCTGAGATTGGCCCACCAGTCCAGGCGTTTTCTGATCTCCTTTTCAAATCCAAAGGCCGACGGCCGGTAGTAGGTCTTTTCTTCCATCTGCTCGGGGAAGCAGCGCTGGTCGCTGTAGCTGTTGGCGAAATCGTGGGCGTAGCGGTAGTCGCGGCCGTAT
>CAYYWK010000789.1:0-1596 GCA_964475345.1 uncultured Desulfobulbus sp. | reverse complement strand
ACCGGGCCCATCCCGTCCACCACCGGGATGTCAAGCTGGGCGATGGTGTTGGCGTCGGAAACGCCGCTGCGCAGCTCCTCCGTGCAGGGCTGGCCCAGTCTTCCGGCTTCCTTGCGGATGATGCGAAAGAGCGCGGTATTGCGACCGCTCTGTTCCATCGGCGGCCTGCCGCCGGTGGAGCGCAGTTCGGCAGTGGTGCCGGCGACCGTGGCGCGGGAGGCGATGGCGGCAATCCCGGTCGCCGTCTCCTCGGCATCGCCGAGGCGCAGGAACCGGGTGTCGATCTCGGCTGTAGCGTGATCGCTGACGGTGTTCGGGCCGATTCCCCCGGCAACCAGGCCGACATTGACGGCAATGCCGCGCTCCGGATCGTTCAGCGCCTCCAGGGCGATGGTCTTGTGGGCCAGTTCGAGGATGGCGCTGGCCTTGTCGGGACCGGCGAAGGCGGCATGGCCGGCGCGGCCGGCGACCGTCAGCCGGTAACCGGAACGGCCCTTGCGGCCGGTGACGACCTCGCCTTTCAGGCCGCCGCATTCAAAACCCAAGGCGGCGATGCTTCGCCGTGCTTCGTCCCTGAACACGGCGGTGGAGGTCGGTGAGCCGATTTCCTCTTCCGAATTGCAGAGGAAGGTCAGGGGAATCTCCGTCAGCAGGCCGCAGGCGGCCAGCGCCCTGATCGCCCAGACGGCGCAGGCCAGACCGCCCTTCATGTCGATGGCCCCGGGGCCGAAAACCCGCTTTCCATCGTCTCGGTACCCGCTGAACGGGCTGTCCAGCGGGAAGACGGTGTCCATGTGGCCGAAGAGCAGGATTGCCGGCTGGCCGGCGACGGCGGCAGGTGAACGGAAGATCAGGTGATTGCCGAAAACCTTGTCGGCCACCACCTCGAGGTGCATGCCTGTGGTGCGCAGGCTGTCGGCGAGCAGGGCGCCGACGGCGTCCGTCCCCGGCTTGTGGCGCGACGGGCTGGGCTGGACGACCAGCGCCCGGAGCAGCTCGAACATGGCCCGTTCTTCTTGTGCCAGGTATTCGGCAATCCGGCTGCGCATCATGTCAGCGGTTGAAGGCGAATGCGGCATTGGCATAGGCTTCCGGGTCGGCGTCGGGGTAGGAGACCTCCTCTTCGCTCCACGGCTTGATCAGGATGACGTCGTTGCCGTTGCGTCTCACCACGTTGGAGCGGTGCAGCGGGATCTTGCCGCCGGCGGTGGCGATATAGCGCGGGATGGCGTCGCCGGAGATATTGCCGTACATCGACTCGACAAGATCGCGGCCAACCTCCAGCGGCACCCGGAAATGGGCGAACTGCGGGTTGCGGTAGCTGCAGTTGAAGAGATAGTAGGGACGGACGTAGGCTTCCTGCACCGTCTCGCAGAGCTTCCACATCTGCACCCGGCTGTCGTTGATGCCCTTCAGCAGCACCGCCTGGTTGAGCACGGCGAAGGTCCGTTTCGACAGCCTGCGGAAGGCGTCCCGGGAGAGCGGGGTGATCTCCTGGGCGGTGTTGATCTGGGTCACCACCCGGATCGGCTTGCGGTCGTTGCTCTTCTCCAGGATGTCGAGCAGCTCGTCGTCTACCCGCATCGGCGCGGTGAC
>CAYYWK010000788.1:0-1607 GCA_964475345.1 uncultured Desulfobulbus sp. | reverse complement strand
AGGAACTCATCGGCCTCATCAGCGCCGATGCCAAGTTCATGAACGAGCGCGACGATATCGCCGAATACATCGGCACACTCAAGGCCGGCGAGGGCCTCAGTGAAACCGCCATCCGCGACGGCTACACCCGTTTCAAGGCCGAGAAGAACGCGAAGGAACTCGCCGCCATTGCTGCCAAGCACGGCCTCGCCACCGCCGCCCTGCAATCCTTCGTGGACGGCATCCTCGACCGCATGATTTTCGATGGCGAGCACCTCAGCGACCTCATGGCCCCGCTCGACCTCGGCTGGAAAGCCCGCACCCAGGCCGAACTCGCCCTGATGGAAGACCTGCACCCCCTTCTCACCAAACGCGCCAGTGGCCGCGACATCTCAGGACTCAGCGCGTATGAATAATGACCATTCAACAGGACAGGAATAACCTCATGAACACGATTTTGCAGCAAGTGCAGCAACATGCTGCCGCCTTGCCGTTGGCGTTGCAGGCGGAATTGCTCAATTACACGCTCTATCTGGAGCAAAAAACACGTAGCAGCGCGAATACAGCTACCAGCGGGCAACAGCGCGAACACCTAGCCGAAGCATTGGCGCAAGCGGCGGCACTCAATCCTTTTTGCGACATTGCCGACCCGGTGGCCTGGCAACGCGAACAACGCCAGGATCGCCCCAGCGTGGCTGGAGCTTCCAGCTCCAGTGCTGAACAACGGGAGCAAGATGCTCCCGCCACAGTCGAAAACCAACCCCGCCTCCGCTTCCCCGAATTCCAAAACGCTGGGGAGTGGGAGGATGGTGAACTCGGTCCAAAGGCGAGCAAAGTCGGCAGCGGAATAACGCCGACAGGTGGTGACAATAACTACAAACAGGCCGGGCGACCGTTTGTCCGCAGTCAGAACGTTGGCTGGGGCATTCTGTTGCTGGACGATGTCGCCTACATTGATGAGGAGACTCACACATCCTTCGATTCTACCGAGATCAAAGTCCGTGACGTTTTGCTCAACATCACCGGTGCATCAATCGGACGAAGCGCAGTGGCCGATGAACGAATTGCAGGTGGCAACGTGAATCAGCACGTCTGCATCATCCGCACGAAGCCCGATGAACTGAATCCTTTCTTCCTGAATCAGTATCTCATCTCCCAACGCGGGCAGAAGCAGATCGACAGCTTTCAAGCAGGCGGAAACCGGCAGGGGCTCAATTTTTCTCAGATAAGATCATTTACAGTTCCGCTTCCATCCCTCCCCGAACAACAACGCATCGCCTCGTGCCTAAGCAGCCTCGACGCCCTCATCACCGCCGAAACCCAAAAGCTCGAAGCCCTCAAGCTCCACAAGAAAGGGCTGATGCAGCAGCTTTTCCCTTCGGCACAAGCGATGAAGGAATGAAACCATCCAACCCCACCGCAAAGGACTCCCCATGGTCTTAGGCAACAAGCTTCACATCACCAGCCAGGTTGAGCTCAACCGGGCGGAAGAAAAACTCAGCAAACAAAAAGCCAAGCAATTGTTTGAAAGTGGTGACATCAATCACGTGGACGTGGGCAGCTTTGCTGGGCTGGCATACATCCATGCCTATTTATTTGGCGATGTGTATGCATTTGCCGGGCAGGTG
>CAYYWK010000787.1:0-1614 GCA_964475345.1 uncultured Desulfobulbus sp. | reverse complement strand
AGCCGGACCTCGGTGCGCAAGGCCATAGAAAAGAGGGTGGGGCTGGGTCTGCTCGAGCACCGGCAGGGGCAGGGGACTTTTGTCAGCATGCCTGACGGTCAGCGAGCCGGATCGCTGGGGATATCGATGGCCATCGAAGAGGCGACCATCGACGATCTCTTGGAAGTCCGGATGGGCCTGGAGTGCAATGCCGCTTTCCTTGCCGCAAAACGGGCGGGACAGACCGATCTGCTGGCGATGGACAAGTGCCTGGCGGAAATGGAAGCCGACCTGACCGAGACCGAGACCATCGGTTTTGCCTCGGACACGGCTTTCCATATGGCGGTGACCTTTGCCACCAAGAACCCGGTGCTGATCCACATGATGCGCAACTTCTATGATTTCCTGTTTATTGGTATCAAGAAAAACCTCACCCACATGTACGATGATCCGGCTACGCTGAAGGACATCCTCAACCACCACCGGATAGTGTTCGAAAGCATCAGGAATCGTCAGCCGGAAAAGGCCTTCGAAGCCATGCGCGAACACATCATCTACGTCAAGGAGTATTTCCAGAGCCGCTGACCCGGCGGGCCGCGCCGTTGGCGTGAGGAGCTTGCCAAGGGCCGCCGTCACTGCTCCGTCATTCCCTGTTGCCAAGTTTCGTCCGCCGTATTAGATATCAGAACGGATGCATATCGCTTGAATTGGAATGCATGCGATCGATTCAACGATCAATATTTCAAAGGGAGGGGCGTATGAAGCATATTGGTAAAGTCGCATCTGTTTTAATGGTCTGTCTGCTGACTGTCATACCAGGATGTAAGCAGAAGGAAGAACCCAAAGAACCAGTGGTAGAAAGTAAACAAGAAGCAGTCAAGGTCGAGGCTCCATCGAATAAAATCAGCTGGGGCCTGGCGATGACCTGGAACAGCACGCTGACGCCGCTGGCGACGCCGCCGGTGAAACTGGCCAAGATGGTCAGCGACATGACCGGCGGGCAGTTCGTCATCCGGGTGGAGGGTGCCGAAAAACACAAGGCCCCCCTCGAGATCCTCGATATGGTCAAGGGCGGCCAGTACGAGATGGGACACACCGCCTCCTACTACTGGAAGGGCAAGGATGCCACCACTGCCATCTTCACCACCGTTCCCTTCGGTATGAACATGGCCGAGCAGGAGGCCTGGCTGTTCTACGGCGGCGGCATGGAGTTGATGCAGAAATGTTACGACAAGTTCGGCGTCTATGCCTTCCCGGGCGGCAATACCGGCGTGCAGATGGGCGGCTGGTTCAAGAAGGAGATCACCTCCGTCGACGATCTCAAGGGCCTGAAGATGCGGATCCCCAGCGTCGCCGGCGAGGTCTTCGCCAAGTTGGGCGTCAACGTCACCAACATCGCCCCGGGCGAGCTCTATACCTCGCTCGACCGCGGCACCATCGACGCCCTGGAGTGGGTCGGGCCGGGCATGGACATCAAGATGGGCTTCCACAAGATCGCTCCGTACTACTATGCCGGCTGGCATGAGCCTGCCTCCGACATGCAGTTTTTAATCAACAAGAAGGCCTTCGACGGCCTGCCGCCGGAATACCAGGCGGTACTGACGACCGCCATCAAGGCGGTGTCGGCCGACATGT
>CAYYWK010000786.1:0-1615 GCA_964475345.1 uncultured Desulfobulbus sp. | reverse complement strand
TAGCGGTCGGCAACGGCGACGGGCTCTGCTGTTTCGATAGCGGCGGCCGGCTGAGCGGTTTCCGGGCCAACCGGGTTGACGGGCGGCGGATCTATCCCCGGGAGCAGGTCCGCCTCGAGCCTGGTACGGTCGTCTACCGCAACCATGACAGCGCCTTTGCCCGGCAGCTCGACGCCAGTTCCGGATGCCGGCATATCGCCATCGACCTCGTGATCGAGGAAACGGCATCGGGCCTGCGCTGCACGGTGAAGGATGAGGATGGCTGTGTCTCGGTGGTTGACTGCAGGGTCGATCTGACCATCAAGGCGAAGACTGCCGGCCGCATCGAGGAGGTCATCCGCAGGCAGATGGCAAAGAGCGGTGGGACGATCTTCCGGGTCGGCGAGATCCAGGTGGCGGTCAGTCCGTCGCTGCACCTGCCTCTTGCCTCCATCAACGATCTGCGTCGCGAGGCGCTGCAGCACCATGACGAAGTCCGCCTGGCCGCGTATGCCAGAGAGGAGAGGCCAATCGTCAAAAACGATGCGCTCTGGCCGGCCGGCGAGAGCGCATCGCTGGCCCATGTCGGCAACAGCCGGGCCGAAGCCTTCTATCGCCGCCACGGCGTCACGGCTTTTCCACCGTCCCCAGCCGGCGCCGAGAACCAGGGAAAGCTGCCGTTGATGGTCAGCCGCTACTGTGTCCGCCGCCAGCTCGGGATCTGCGGCATTGAGGGCCGGACGGTGGGGATAGACGCCGAACCGTTGCTGCTCTGCGACAATACCGGCTGCTATGTTCTGCGCTTCGATTGCCGGCGCTGCGAGATGCTGGTGCTTCCGGAGGAAAAACCTCGGCGTAAATGAAGGGGTGACATTGCAGTTTGGCGGCGGTTGTGCTGTACTGATGGACAAGTGTACACACCTGCGGAAAAAGAAGGGGGAATATGGTCGGGCGGACAGTGCTCATAGTTGACGATTCATCGACGATCAGGACGATCATTCAGAGAGAGCTGTCCCATGCCGGGTACGAGGTGCAGGCTGCCGCCAACGGGATGGAGGCCCTGGCGATGATCGAGTGGATGACCGAGCTGCCGGACATCATCACTCTCGATATCGATATGCCGGTGATGGGAGGATTCGAAGTCTGCGAACGCCTGCGGGCGGAACGGGACAGCGTAAGCGAACGCAAACGGGGCGCGGCGCAGATCCCGATCATCTTCGTTTCGGCAAATGACAGTCTCGAACACCGGGAGCGTGGCTACCAGCTGGAAGTCATCGATTTCATCAGCAAGCCGTTCGCTCCCGGCGACATTATCCGGGCAGTCGATCGGATTCTCAGTCCCAAGGAGCAGTTCCCGGGGATGCGGGCCTTGGTGGTGGACGATTCCCAGTCGGTACGGCGGATCGTCAGCAGCAACCTGGTCCGCAGCGGGCTGACCGTGGTCGAGGCGGGTTCAGGCGAGGAGGCCCTGCAAAGGATTGACGAGGATGGGGGTGCGTATGACATCGTCATCATCGACCAGATGATGCCGGGGATGAGTGGCGAGGCATTCTGCCGGAGACTGGCGGGCATTGCCGGGATGCAGCAGGTGCCGAAGTTTTTCGTTTCGTCGATGAACGACAAGGAGAGCATTCTC
>CAYYWK010000785.1:0-1616 GCA_964475345.1 uncultured Desulfobulbus sp. | reverse complement strand
CTGACGGAGCCGGGTTCGGGAAGCGACGCCCTGGGCGCCCAGGCCACCGCCGTGCTGTCGCCGGACGGCAAGCACTACATCCTCAACGGCACCAAGCAGTTTATCACTAACGGCGGGTTTGCCAACCTGTTCACGATTTTCGCCAAGATCGACAAGGAGCATTTCACGGCCTTCCTGGTGGAGAAGGATTTCCCGGGCCTGATCGTCGGCGCGGAGGAGAAGAAACTCGGCATCAAGGGGTCGTCCACCACCCAGATCATCCTCGACAACTGCCAGGTGCCTGTCGAGAACCTGCTCGGCGAGATCGGCAAGGGGCACAAGATCGCCTTCAACGTCCTCAACGTCGGCCGCTTCAAGCTCGGCGCAGGCGTGACCGGTGCCGCCAAGATGGCCCTCGGGGTCGGGATCAAGTATGCCAACGAGCGTACCCAGTTCAAACGCAAAATCAGCAGCTTCGGCGCAATCGCCGAAAAGATCGCCGATCTCAGTGTCGACATCTTCGCCTCCGAGTCGGTGGTCTACCGCCTGGCCGGCCTGCTTGACAGGAAACTGGAGACCATCGAGAAGGGCATCGACAACTACTACGAGGAATACCTCAAGGGGATCGAGGAATACGCCCCCGAATGCGGCATTGCCAAGGTCTTCTGCAGCGAGGTCCTGGCAAAGACAGTCGACGAGGTGGTGCAGATCCATGGTGGCTACGGTTTTGTCTGTGATTACCCGGCCGAGCGCTTTTATCGTGACGAACGGATCAACCGGATATTCGAAGGGACCAACGAGATAAACCGCCTGCTGATTCCCGGGATGATCCTGCGCAAGGCGATGAAAGGGGAACTGCCGCTCCAGTCCCATGCGATGAAGGCCTTCGAGTCGCTGATGACCCCGAGCTTTGAGGAGATAGACGAAGACGTCCTGTTCGCCCGTGAAAAGGCGCTGCTCAAGAACCTCAAGACCCTGTTCCTGATCCTCTCCGGCATCGGGGTCCAGAAGTACATGGACAAGATCGCCGACGAGCAGGAGATTTTGATCGCCGCAGCCGACATGGCGATCCAGATATTCGCCCTGGAGAGCCTCGTGCTGCGCTCCGAGAAGATCTTCGCCAGTGCTTCGGCCCGCAAGCAGGAATTGCTGAAGGCCGCGGTCAAGCTTTTCGCTTTCCAGGCCACCGAACAGGTGGGGACGGCGGCCAAGAAGGGCGCCTTCTATATCGAGGAAGGCGACACCCTGACCATGGTCCTCTCCGGGATCCGGCGCTATGCCAAGTATGACGCCACTGGCCTGCTGACCGCCAAGCGGCTGCTGGCCAAGGCCGCCTGCGAGGACGAGAAGTACGTCTTTTAGCCGGTGAAGGGACGGATTCCCGAGAAAGGAATGCGTCCCCGATGATGGGGTTGTCTCGCTGCAAGCAGCCCGGGTGTCGGTTCACTCCTCCACGCGCCGATGCCCGGGCTGTCTTCAGTCACGCACATTTCCTCTGATTGTCGGAAGCGATGCAGATCACCCAGCATACCATCAATACCCCGTACATGGTCGGTCCGGTTCACTGCTATGCAGCGGAACTGGCCGGAGAGTTGGTGCTTTTCGATACCGGCCCTCCTACCGCGGTGGCCCAGCAG
>CAYYWK010000784.1:0-1618 GCA_964475345.1 uncultured Desulfobulbus sp. | reverse complement strand
AACCAAAGTCCTGTCGCCGCGGGTGGCGGTCACCATGGCCGCCGCCCTCAACCTGGTCGGGGCCCTGCTCGGCAGCGAGGTCGCCGCCACGCTGGGCAAGGGCATCGTCAACACCGAGGTGGTGATGGGCAGCCAGATCCTGGTGCTGGCCGCGCTGGTCGGGGCCATCGCCTGGAACCTGATCACCTGGTACTACGGGTTGCCGTCCTCGTCCTCCCACGCCCTGATCGGCGGCCTGATCGGCGCGGCGATGACCCACGCCGGCCTGAGCAGCCTGCACGTCGCCAGCATCTTCAAGAAAATCGTCGTGCCGATGCTGACCTCGCCGCTGGCCGGTTTCCTGGTCAGCTACCTGGTGATGATGCTGCTCCTGGTGCTCTTCAGGAACGCCAACCGGCTGGCCGTCACCGGCGGCTTCAGGAAGCTGCAGGTCGTCTCGGCGGCCTTCATGGCCACCAGCCACGGCCTCAACGACGCCCAGAAGACCATGGGGGTGATTACCCTCGCCCTGTTCCTTTTCCACGAGATCGACTCGATCTACGTGCCGCTGTGGGTCAAGATATCCTGCGCGCTGGCGATGGGCCTCGGCACCGCCCTCGGCGGCTGGCGGATCATCAAGACCATGGGCCACCGGATCTTCAAGCTCGAACCGATCCACGGCTTCGCCGCCGAGACCTCCGCCTCGCTGGTCATCACCGGTGCTTCGCTGATCGGCGCGCCGATCTCCACCACCCACACCATCACCGCATGCATCTTCGGCGTCGGCTCCACCAAGCGCCTCTCAGCGGTCCGCTGGGAACTGGCCGCCAACCTGGCGGTGGCCTGGGTGATCACCATCCCGGCCTCGGCGAGCATCGCCGGCCTCAGTTACCTGCTGCTGCACCTGCTCGGCCTCTCCGGTTGAAAGTCAGCGGGGGAATATGCGATAATCGAAAGGAAGCGCTCCCGGGCGCTTTTCTCGAGCATGCATGCGCCCGCAAGCTCTTCGTCGGCCGCATGACCCACCACAAAGGAGAAACACGTATGAACCGCATCGGCATATTCGCTCTCTGCACTGTGCTGGTCCTGCTGGCAATCGCAATCTCACCGGCAGTCGCCCTTTCATCTGGCGATGAAGATCCCGGCTGGCCGAGGATATACGAGGCCGGCGGCAAAAAGCTGACCGTCTACCAGCCCCAGATCGATTCCTGGAAGAACTACGCGACAATCCAGTTCCGCTGCGCCATCGCCGTCAAGGAAAGCCCGACCGCGGAGGAGCGCTATGGGGTGGCGGAAGTGGTGGCGGCGACCAGCGTCGAAACGGCCAGCCGCCAGGTTATGGCCTACGCCGCGCACCGCGACGTCCGCTTCGCCACTATCCCGGACCAGGAGGCAGCCCGCCTGCGGGATGTCGTCAACCAGCTGTATCCTCCCCGCCAGGCCACCACCGTTTCGCTGGACCGGGTCCTCGCCTACCTGGACACGCAGCAGCAGAAGAAGCAGCCGGCGGTTGCGGTCAATCTCCAGCCGCCGCAGATTTTCTACAGCAGCACCCCGGCACTCCTGCTGATGTTTCTTGGCAAGCCTGAATTCAAGCCGGTGGCGGCCGGCCGGACCGACCTGATGTTTGCCGTCAATG
>CAYYWK010000783.1:0-1625 GCA_964475345.1 uncultured Desulfobulbus sp. | reverse complement strand
AGGCACGGCGGGTCGCGGCCACGCTGCAGGCGCTGCTGCTCGAACCGGGCGACCGGGTCGCCTTGATGCTGCCGACCGGCGCCGACTATTTCTTCGCGTTTTTCGGCGCCCTCTGCGCCAGCTGCATCCCGGTGCCCCTCTACCCTCCGGCCCGCCCCAGCCAGATCGAGGAGCACCTGCGCCGGCACCGCTCGATTCTGGCCAACTGTGAGGCCAGGGTCCTCGTCACCGTCGCCGAGGTCAAAAAGGTCGCCCTGCTGCTCCAGAGCCAGGCACCGTCGCTGGAAACGGTCCTGACGGCGGAAGATCTCTACCGTCAGCCCCCAGCCGGACCCCCGGTCCCGACCAGCGGAGAGGCCACCGCCTTTCTCCAGTACACTTCCGGCAGCACCGGCGACCCGAAGGGCGTCATCCTCAGCCACGCCAACCTGCTGGCCAATATCCGGGCGATGGGACAGGCCTGCGCGGTGCCCCCGGACGATGTCTTCGTCAGCTGGCTGCCCCTCTATCACGACATGGGCCTGATCGGGGCCTGGCTGGGCAGCCTCTACCACGGCTGCCGGCTGGTGGTGATGCCGCCGCTGTCGTTTATCGCCCGCCCCGAACGCTGGCTGCAGGCGATCACCCGCTACCGCGGCACCTTGTCGGCTTCGCCGAACTTCGGCTACGAACTGTGCTGCTCACGGCTCGACGACGAGGATCTCGCCGGACTCGACCTCGCTTCCTGGCGCCTTGCCTTCAACGGGGCCGAGCCGGTGATCCCCGCCACCCTGCGCCGTTTCGAAGAACGATTTGCCCGTTGCGGTTATCGTCCCGCCGCCTCCACTCCGGTCTACGGCCTTGCGGAATCGTCGGTGGGATTGGCCTTCCCATCGCCCGGTCGCGGGGTGCTGATCGACCGTATCGACCGGGAGCTCTTTCTGGCCAGCGGCCAGGCCAACCCCGCGACCGAGAAACAGCGGCAGGTCTGCGAGTTCGTCTGCTGCGGGCGGCCGCTGCCCGGCCACCAGATCCGCATCGTCGACGAAGGAGGCCGGGAGCTTCCCGACCGGCGGGAAGGGCGGCTGCAGTTCAGGGGACCATCGGCGACCAGCGGCTACTTCCGCAGCCCGGAAAAGACCCGGGAGCTGTTTTTCGACGGCTGGTTGGATTCCGGGGACATGGCCTATATCGCCGCCGGCGAGGTGTACCTCACTAGCCGGGTGAAGGACATCATCATCCGCGGCGGCCGCAATGTCTACCCGCACGAACTGGAGGAGGCGGTGGGGGCCATCCCCGGAATCCGCCGGTCGTGCACGGCGGTCTTCGGCAGCAAAGACCAGGATACCGGTACGGAAAGGCTGGTCGTGCTGACCGAGTCGCGCCGCTGGCAGGGCGAGGAAATGGCAAGGCTGCGCCGCCAGGTCGCCGCCGTCACCGTCGACCTCCTCGGCATGCCCCCCGACGAGGTGGTCATCGCTCCACCCGGCACGGTGCTGAAAACCTCCAGCGGCAAGATCCGCCGGGCCGCCAACAGGCAGCTCTTCGAAAGCGGCGGTATCGGCAGGAAAAAGGCCGCCGTCTGGATGCAGCTCGCCCGCATCGGCCTCGCCGCCATTGGCGTAGTCTATCTGCTGGTCGGCGTG
>CAYYWK010000782.1:0-1631 GCA_964475345.1 uncultured Desulfobulbus sp. | reverse complement strand
CTTTGACAATTAGGCTTTTCAGGGTCGGCGGACCAGCAGATTTTTTTCGAGGTAGAGTTCGCTGGTGATGTTCTCGGCGGTGCTGAGGATGCCGACGACCTTGCCGGACTGGTCCCGCAGAGGCACCTTGTTGACCTCGATCCAGGCCGTGTTGCCCTGGTGATCGGTCAATCGGCGCCGGATCTTGCGAAAGGCCTCCCGGTTGTTGATGACGGCGATATCGGCTTGTTGCGACCAGGCGGCGTAGTCGAGGTCGTTGACCACCTCGTCGATGGTCTTGCCGATAACCTCGCCGGGATCGTCGAGGCCGAAGACTTCGGCGAAGGTCCGGTTGGCCCCGAGATAGCGCAGGTTCAGATCCTTCCACGAGACGAGCTGCGGGTTGGTGTCCATCAGGGTTTCCTGGAAGGTCAGCTGATCCTTGATCTTGCGCTCCACACGGCGTCTTCCCATCATCGTCAGGACCAGGAATACCGAGGTGACCAGCAGCAGCAGAAAACTGACGATAATTGTCCAGAACAGCTCTTTCGACAGCTCGTAGAAAGCCTTGGGAGAATTGATGATGGTACTGCCTTCCGGCAGCGAACCCTCGTCGATGCCCAGCTGCCGCATCACCTGGTAATCGAACATGTAATCACCGGTGGGGGCGGTAGCGATCGGGATGGCGGCGGGATCGGTACCTTCGAGGATCTGCAGGGCCATGCCTGCCGCGGTTCTACCATGTTTCTGGCCGGAGAGCATGCTGCCGCCGACGGCCCCGTGACCGAGCAGAAAGGCCCATGAGGTGTAGATCGGCACCCGGGCATGGCGGTACAGGGCGTTCATCACCTCTTCGGCAGTATAGGTGCGGTTGCCGATGATCTGGTAGTAGGGGATGAAGAACAGGAAGGAATCGCCGGGAAGGGCCTTGACCCGGCTCTGGGCGTCGGCCAGGTCGACCTGGATCCAGTATTCGACTGCCAGCCTGTCCCGGTAGCGGGGAACGAGGGCTTCAATCTGTTTCTTGATGGCACGTCCGGCCGTTGATTCGTCGCCGATGACCACCATCCGCCGCTTATCGGGATGGAGCCGCAGGACGGCGTCGATGGTGCCAGCCAGGTCGAAGCTCTCGACGACGCCGGTCAGGTTGCCGATAGCGATTTCGTGCGGTTCGAGGTCGTTGACGCCGCTGAACACGATCGGCACGCCGGGAAAGAGGTCGGGCCGGAAACGCAGGGCGAAGTTGAAGGCGTCGTCATCGGAAACGATGATCGCATCATAGTGCTCGTTGGTGAATTTTCTGCGGAAGACTTCCAGCAGTCCTTCAATGACAAGGGGGGTGTTGTATTTCTTGGCATCGAGGTACTCGACCTGGAGGTCGATGGTGTATGGGCTTTCCGCGAGCCGCGAGCGGATTCCCTCGAAGATCGAATCCGACCACTGGTAACCGTGATGGTAGGAGTTGAGGTAGAGGATGCTTTTCTTGAAACTCTCGCCGCAAGCGGGGTGGGGTGGGAGACAGGCCAGCAGGAGCAGAATCCATGAAAGGACAGGGAGGAAATGGGCTGTTTTCATGAAAGGTCGATCTGCAAGAAAAGATCCATTTCGCTCGTCGGTTGCAGGGAGCGGTGGTTCCCGATAACGGTCTGACG
>CAYYWK010000781.1:0-1632 GCA_964475345.1 uncultured Desulfobulbus sp. | reverse complement strand
GACAGCCCGATACCATTTGTCCTGCCGACCGGTGACCTGAAATGGGAGGTGATCCCCTCCGATCCCGGCATCATCGGCAGCAGTCGCTTTTCGATCATTTTCACGGTGGATGGCAAGGTGCGCAGGAACATGTCCCTGACCGGCCGCTTCGAGGCGATGGCTCCGGTGGCGGTCGCCTCTACCGATCTGGCGAAAGGCAGCCTGATTACTTCACGACATATCACCTTGGAGACCAGAGATATCACCAGGTTCAGAAAACCCTGCCTCGACCCGGCCGAGCTCGAGGGCCGGATTACCCTGCGGACGATCAAGGCCGGTTCAGTCATCGATCTGTCATTGGTGCAGGTGCCGCCCCTGATCAAGAAGGGCGAGGTTGTCAAGATCGTCCTGAATCAGCCGGGGATCTCCCTGTCGACCCTTGGCGTCGCCCGAAGCGACGGCGGCAAGGATGAACTGATCAAAGTCGAGAACATCAGTTCCAACAAAATACTGCAGTGCCGCGTGGCTGCTGCAGGTCTCGTGGAGGTCGCGCTGTAATATGAAACCCTTCATTTTGCTGATCCTGGCCGCCATTTTTCTTGCTTCCTGCGCCAGACACGACAACAGCACGGTCAAGATTCCCGAGCCACTCGAGGAGACCCGGCCCGCCCAGTCCGCCCCGCCATCCCCCGGCTCGCTCTGGACCAGCAGCAACGCCTCGATCTTCGCGGACCACAAGGCCCAGAGCGTCGGTGACATCGTCACCGTGATCATTTCCGAACAATCGAGCGCGTCCAAGCAGGCCAAAACTTCCACCGACCGCACCACCACCATGGGTGCTTCCATACCGACACTGTTCGGGCTCGAGGACGACATCGCACACCAGACCGACATAGACCCCAGCAACATGGTGAAGGCGGATTTCGAAAATTCCTTTGAAGGCAACGGCTCCACCTCGCGCAGGGGTCAACTGACCGCCTCGCTCACCACCCAGGTCATCGAAAAATACCCCAACGGTAACTACAAGATCCGCGGCGGCAAAGAGGTCATGGTCAACAACGAGGTACAGATCATCTACCTGACCGGCATCGTCCGACCGGTGGACATCACTGCCGCCAACACCGTCTACTCCGACAAGATCCTCAACGCCCGCATCTCCTACACCGGCAACGGGGCCATCGCCGACAAGCAGGAACCAGGCTGGCTGATGCGCACCCTCGACAACGTCTGGCCATTTTAGGCGGCGGCTGAATCCGTCGATTTCGCGAGGCTGACCATGAAATACCTGCTTCTCTTCTTTACCGCCCTCCTGACCTGCCAGCTGACGGCTGTCCAGGCCGATGCCGCCCGCATCAAGGATCTGGCCAGGGTCAACAGCGTCCGCAACAACCAGCTGATCGGCTACGGACTGATCACCGGCCTCAACGGCACCGGCGATGACATGAAAAAGTCCAAGTTCACGCTGCAGTCGGTGTACAACATGATGGTGAGAAACGGCATCACCATCGACGCCCGCGAGATCGACAGCATCAAGCTCAAAAACGTCGCGGCGGTCATGGTGACGGCTGTACTGCCGCCCTTCGCCCGGACCGGCTCGACCATCGACGTCAACGTCTCCTCGATCGGCGACGCCAAAAACCTCGCCGGCGGCAC
>CAYYWK010000780.1:0-1636 GCA_964475345.1 uncultured Desulfobulbus sp. | reverse complement strand
ATCAGGACGCCGAATATGGGCAGTGTACCATACCGCGCGGTATTGGACGGTGGGGTAATTTGGAGGATTTCCTTCATGAAACTGTTGACACGACCGGTCGAACTAGGAGGTCTAGGGTGCATACCAAGTTTTTGAAGATGCCCTAGAGTGTTGATGTTTTTACCCCGTCTTTATAATGGTAGTGTTGTTGATAAGCCGATGAAAAATCACCAATAAAATCTGGCGATTCTTGCTCGACCCTTTTAGGGAGAAAATATTGACGTGAGATCGCCCAATCGTAGACACCTATATTAACAGGGTATTGTGTCAGCGTCCCTGTTAATCGCCTATACTCTATCCATTCTTCCGCCTGATGTAATTCAATAAACACACCGGAAGGAAAGGGGTTTCTTCCCCGGCCAACAAAGACCCATACATATTCGATTTCTACTACCACGTTTTTCTCCACGTTATTCACGATAATCCAACCATTTACCAATCTTGTTGATTGACCGGCGAATGAGGGCCTTATTGTCGCGGATTACGCGCCTTTGGAGGGAGGAAAGTTCCGGGTCTCGCAAAACGGGCTTCCCATTTGGGCCAATCCGCACCTCAGGACCACCACCTATCACATGTGCATGTGCAGGTCCATGGTCGTTACTGTGATAGTAATGCTCGATACGGACACCGTTTTCGTTTACAAGTACACTATCTGGTAGGGTTGGCTCTGTTCGTGCTGGTCCTTTGCACGCATTATGAACCAGCCACGCATCATCGCCGACAAAGAAGGTGTGGGCGACGGCGACGGTGAGGTTGAACATCACCTGGGGCGCAGCGCGGGTGTGAACCGCCTGCACAGCGCCAGCGGTGCCGTCCAGGCTCCAGAGGTGGTCGCCGGGCCGCAGATCCTCGGCAGCGGTCCAGCCGCTCCCCAGAACAAAGAAGGGGTGCTCAGGCGTCGTCTCGATACGCTCGCCCGCAACGGTGAGGTCGATGATGACTGGATCACGGTGGGCGAGGACGGCCGTGACCGTGTAGGCGCCGGTCGTGCCGGTCTTCTCGTCGAAGGCGAGCACCTGGTCGCCGACATCAAGCTCGGCGATCGGCGTCTCACCGTCGGAGGTCGCAACCGGCGTGTTGGCGCTGAAGCTGCAGACTGTGTGGGCGAGCGCTGCAGCCTCGTCCGCGTACTTGCCCGCCAGCTTTGCCGCCGTCGCGCCGTTCCCTGCCCCAGGCACCATCGCCGCAGCAGAAAGCGCTGCATTCGCAGCATCGCCCCGTGCGGCGTAGATGGCCGCGTTGGCCGCATCGAAGCCCTCGCCGAGGCCGGGGAGCATCCCCGCCACGTCCAGGCTCGTCTGCACGTTGTCCAGCGCCCCGCTGTAGTCCCAGCGCGAGGTGTCCCCGCCGACGAATTGGCAATCTCCCGCGCCCCATACCCACCCGATGCAGTGCCCCGTCGGGTCAGTGTTGCGCACCGGGTTGTTCAGCCCGTAGCTGTAGCGGTTCAGGTCCTGCGGGTTGGCCGCCCCGACGCCCCTTGACCCCCACGCCCCGCCTGCGACGGAGTCGCTTGGCCAGGCGGTCAGCGGGTTACTGCCGGGGACGATCGTGTCAGCCGAGATGAAGCGCCCGATGCCAGGGTCGTAATACCGGG
>CAYYWK010000779.1:0-1641 GCA_964475345.1 uncultured Desulfobulbus sp. | reverse complement strand
ATAGAGGTTGATGGGGCTCCTGCCGTCGCTGTGGTAATTGTACTGGATGTAGTCGTCAACGCCGAGCATCTCGATCACGTCGGCGGATGACTGCAGGCTGTCGGAGAGGGCGTACTGCCCGATGGCGGCGGGGAAGCCGCCAAGCGGCTTTTTGATCGGCACCGCCGCGACCTGCGATGTCTTCTGCAGAAGAAACCACGTCGCAACAAAGAGCAGCAGGACGATGCATGCCCTGACGCTGAAGGCCATTGATTGATTCATTCGCCTCTTCCCCGGCTACCAGCGCCAGAAATCCTTGGTAAAGGAGAGCGTGAGCATCACGGTATGCTCGTCGTATTCATCCTCGGGGGTGTCCGAGGTCTGGTCGCCGTATCGATAACTGAGATCGAGGGCGTACCACTTCCAGAACTCGTACTGGAGGCCGCAGCCGGCATAGACACTCTGGGTGTTGACCGTCTCCGTCAGCGCGTCCAGGCCGGAGATGGCGTCGGCGGCCTGTGTCAGCTCGTCCTGGTCCTCGTAGCGGTATCCGGTAACGAGATAGAAGGTCGTCGACTCGAGGAGTTGCCGGGAATAGCTTGCCTGAATGTCCCAGTAGTCGATCAGGCCGTTGTTGTCGGTTTCACCGGTGAAGTTCTGCCGTTCAAGCCCCTTGGCCAGTGTGAAGTTGAACCTTGCCCGCTCCATGGTGTATTCGATGCCGGCCTGGCCGTTGCCGCCCCAGGTGTCGTCCTCGCCATCGGTCTCGGCATAGGAGGGTCCTGCAGCCAGGCTGTAGGTGAGCTGCGGCGAATACAGCCACTTCCAGCCGAAGGTCAGGTTGTGGATCCGGGTGTCGCCTTCGCGTTCATCCTCATAGTCATAGAGGTTGTAGCCGTAGCTCAGCATGAGCGGTTGCCGGACAATGCCGTTGTATTCGATACCGGCATCGGCGTGGTATTCGCTGACGTCATCGGAGATGTCCTCCGCAGTCCCGGTTGTTCCATTCACGGCGACGGCCTGATCCTCGGCCTCCGGGTCATCGTACAGCCCGCGGACATACTGGCCGATCAGGTTCACCTTCCATTTCTGCGACAACCGGTGTCCGAGCTGGGCGCTGAAATCGTGCCGGTCGTAGTCCTCATCCTGCTGCCGGGCCTCGTCCTCGTCGTTACGCAGGATGGCAAAACCATACCCGAGCGCAAACGCGCTGTCCTCGCGATAGGCCCAGTCAGAGAGCAGCTGCAGCGTGTTGGTGGTGTATTTCCGCCTCCCATCGTCATCGGATCCGCCTGAACCTTCATTACCCTGCGCGGTTTGTTCGCTGCCCGTTGCTTGCTGCGGCGCGGCAATTCGGGTGGTCGAATCAGCCGTCTGGACCTCATTGGCGTCGTCGGCCTGCAGAAATCTGTTATTGAGGGAGAATTTCCAGTTTTTTGTCAACTCCCTCGCGTAATCAAGGTCCGCCTGGTGCTGAACGTCGTCATCCTCGCTCTCGAAATCATAGTAGAAGCCGGGCTGGTAGGAGAGACTGAAGGCGCTTCGCTCTGTGACCCTGTCGATGGCGATCAGGGGTTGGACAATAACTCGCTGGTAATCGTCTTCGTCGTCATCCAGGGAACTGACGGAACTGGAGCCTTCCCCGGCGCTGTCCGTATCACC
>CAYYWK010000778.1:0-1643 GCA_964475345.1 uncultured Desulfobulbus sp. | reverse complement strand
GGCCAGACCCGAGGCCATGGTGATCGGGTTGCGCCAGTCGTCCAGGGTGCGGGCGACTGTGAGACCGAAGAGCAGGGCGAGGATGACCATAGTCCAGGCGGCGGCGACAATGGCTTCAGCCCGGCCGACGCCGCCTCCGGCCTTGCTCTCGGGGATGTAGCGCCAGGCCAGCCAAATGCCCGCGATCCCGGTCAGCACAGGCAGGACGATGGTCGAGCGCCAGCCGAACCAGTACTCGAAGGGGATGCCGAGCAGGCTGGCCAGGGTGCCCACGCCAATGAAAAATGTGTAGATCAGCAGAGCGATCTTGCGCTCGTCGCCGGCGAAGGCCAGCCTGATGATGCCAAGGGCCAGGGGGAAGGCCAGGGCCCCGAGGATGCCGACGAGGCCTCTGGCGACGATCAGCGAGGGCAGATTCCAGGCCAGGAGGGTGAGCAGGTTCGCGGCGGTCGCGCCAATTGCGCCAATTAGCAGGATGCGCCGGCGGCCGAAGAGGTCGCCCAGCACGCCGCCGACCAGCTGAAAACTCACGAAGAGGACCAGGCCCACATTGCTGAGCAGGCGGAATTCGGCCCAGTTGGCCCCGAAGGCCGAGGCCGGGATCTCGTAGCCGATCATCCACAGGTGCGGCTCGGCGAGCTGAGCGAAGGCCACGAGGCAACAGGCGGCCAGCAGCCACCAGCGGCGCGGGTCGTCAGGTGCGATCAGGGGTGTATCGGCGTTGCTCATTGCTGCAGGGGTACGGGGAGGGGCAAGCCCTCCCCGCAACAGCCGCTTTTATCCGAGCCAGCTTAGGAGAATGCTGGCCGACTGGGGGAAGTAGCCAGGGCCGAGGGGGATGTTGAGCAGGAACCAGATCACCAGCAAGACGATCCAGGCGACCGCGATGATCACTGTGTAGGGCAGCATCAGGGCGATCAGGGTGCCGATGCCGGCGTCTTTCTGATAGCGCTGGGCGACGAGCAGGATGAAAGGCAGGTAGACCATCAGCGGCGTGATCGGATTGACCGGCGAGTCGCCGATGCGGTAGGCCGCCAGCACTGACTGGGGCTCCACGCCGAGGCGCAGGAACAGCGGCACGAAGATTGGCGCGAAGATCGCCCACTTGGGCACCGAGCCCGGCATGATAAAGTCGAGCAGAATGATCACCAGCGTCATCAGGATGAGCAGCGGCAACGGCCCGATCGCCATGTTCTGAAGGATGCCGGCCAGGTTGACCGCGATCACTGTGGGCAGGTTGGTGTAGTTGAAGAGGGCGATAAACTGGCTGATCATCAGGAACATCAGGACCATGCCGCCCAGGCCGGCAAAGGTCTTGGTGGCCTTCTTGATCACGTCGGCGCTGTTCGTGATCGTGCCGACTGCCTTGCCGAAGGCGATGCCTGAGACGAGGAAGAACAGGGTGATGATGAAGAGCAGGCTATCGATCAGCGGGAGGTTGCCGCCCACCTGGCCCTCGGGCCGGCGCAGGGGGGCGCCCGGGATAAGGGTCATGACCGCAACGAGACCCAGCACGACCAGGAAGCCCCATAGGGCCCACTGCAGGCCCTTGGCCTCGAGCTTGGGGTCAATCTCTTCCTTGGCTTCTACCAGCTCAGCCTCGCCCTGGGCCGGGTCCCACTTGCCAAGGCGCGGCGCGATGA
>CAYYWK010000777.1:0-1645 GCA_964475345.1 uncultured Desulfobulbus sp. | reverse complement strand
CAGGCCTGGTACGTCTTCAGCTACTGCAACTCGGACGCCTTTGCCCTGACCGTCGCCTTCATTACCGGGAGCCAGATCGTCACCCCCGGCAGCGCTTTCAACAGATTCCTGTTCGGAGCAGGGAAAGGGATCGGCTGGTTTCGCAACTGGTGGCTGGTCCTTCCTTTTGGATCGCTCTTTCTACTGAAATCGAATTTTTACGCGTTCACCGCCCTCGCCTTCTGGTTCATCTGCGTAAGCCTGTGGCAGAACGCGGAACGGGAAAACCGCGCAGCAGTCCTCCGCCGGCTCGTCATCTTCGCCCTGGTCTGCCTTTCGCCGCTGGCGGTCAAGCGCGCCGCCGACATCCATGCCAACGGCTTCGACAGGCACGAAAAGATCGTGCGGATGCGCAACGAGCTGGCAAAGCCGATGCTCAACCCAGGCAGTCCCGTGGACAAGCTGCACTACAATATTTCGATGAAGAAAAAAGGCTACGGCATCAAACGCCTGATCACCAAGGACCGGTGGTTTGAAAAGACCTTCCGCAGCGCCTTCGGGGTCTACGGCTATTTTTCTATCCCGGCGGGACTCGGCTACTATGCGGTGGTCAGGTATACAGGCCTGGCTTTTCTGATCCTGTTCTTCGGATCGATCCTGCTGCGGGCAGGTCCTGCCGGCCGGCTGGAGGCGCTGTCGGCTGCAGCCGTCGGCATCGCCCTCATCGCCGCATCCTTCCATCATTCCTGGGTGAAGGATTTCCAGCCCCAGGGGCGCTATCTCCTCCCCATTCTGCCCATGCTCGGCATGCTCTGCGCCCGGACGCGGGGATACGTCAGCCCCCGCATCCTCGGCGTTTTCCTGGTGGCGATGTTCCTGCTGGCGGCATACTCGTTCATCTGTGTCGGACTGGCCAACATCCCCAGGGTTTCCCTGCCCTGACGGCGGCGGTTCCGATTATTCGGCGGCCGCCGCCCCTTGCCGGGAGGGCCGGTCGTCACGCAGCGCCAGCTGCCTGCCGCTGAACAGGTCGCGGGCAACGGTGACGGTCGCCTGCAGCCAGCGCTCGATGTCACCGCACGCCTCCCGGCCCGGCTGCCCTGCCCGGCAGACCATCGGCGTGCCGCCGTTGCCTGCCCAGAACATCCCCGGCAGCGGCCGGACCACCCAGTTCGGCGGAGCCACCGACCACCGCATCGCCCCGCGGTCATCCAGCCCCAGCAGATCGAGCACCAGCGCCGGCAGCCGGTACATCGGCAGATCACCTGCCGCCACCGGGCCGCGCCGGCCGTCGATGATCACCATCGGCGTGGCGGTCAGGGTACGGACCATGGCGTCGCTCATCTCCGCCCGGTTGCCGGACAGCAGGTTCGACCGCAGGAAACCGTAAAAACCCGGACCGAGAAACGGCAGATGGTCGCCGAAGAGGACGATCAGCGCGTCGGGGTCGTTTCGCCGGAGCGTTTCGAGAAAATCCATCAGCTCCCGCGATTTGTAGTACATCAGGTTGACATAGGCGTTGAGCAGGGCGTTCCGGTCGCCCGTGGTGATCATCGCCGGCCGCGCCGCATTCAGCGGGTAGGCGACGTGGCCGAAATAGGTCAGCAGGTAGTTGAAGACCGGCTGCCGCCCATGGTCCGTGGCGGCAATCTTCTCCATGGTCTGG
>CAYYWK010000776.1:0-1647 GCA_964475345.1 uncultured Desulfobulbus sp. | reverse complement strand
GGTCACCGCTCCCTCGAGTTCCTGCAGCGACCAGCCCCTCGGCAGCCCGACGTCGCCCAGGCCGCCGACCGGGTCATGGTCGGCCAGCACCCTCAGTTCGACGCCGCGGAGGCGCTGCAGCGCCCACGGGTAGTGGTTGCTCGGGTACTCGTGAACGTAACTGACGACCTGATCACCGGGGGCGAAGGGATAGCCGCCGGCCAGCATCGACATCGCCTCGGCGGTGTTGTGGACAAAGGAGATGTCGGCGGCAGGACAGCCGAGCAGACGGCCGGCATGTTCGTGCAGCCGCGGCAGGATGTTCAGGTGCTCCCGCAGTCCGAGCACCCCGCGTTCGGCAAGATCGTCGGTGAAGGCACGGATCGCCTCGGCGGCCCGATGATACAGCGGCGACACGGCACAGTGGCCGAGAAAGACTGTCTCGTCCCGCGCCTGGAAGAGTTTTTCCATACCGGTCAGCATGCCCTCGCCCTCGCCTGTCGCAGGCTGGATTTCCTCGCCCGCCTGCTGATATTATTGGAGAATTGCAGTATTTTTGGCAACCGGTCCCAGTATAGGGGCAGCGCCGCCGCAGGTCAAGCCCTCTTTCGGCGGCCGCCATTTGCCTTTCCGTTCATTCTCCTCTATAGTTGAACGAACCCGCCAGCCCACCACAAGGAGGACGCCGATGCAGCTCAATCTCACCTACTCACCCCCCGATTTTTCCGTGCCGCTCCTGGCCGGCAGTCCACCGGCCCGATTGCTGCCGGCCCCCGCCGACGGCATTGCCCCTGAGGGTTTCCACGCCACCTCGAATTTCCCGGAGTACATCCGCTTCGACGACGGTCACTGGCAACTCGCCCCGGAAAGCCGGATGGATGCCGTACTGGTCGTTGCCGACGGGAGAATTTCGGCCGTCGAGGCCCGGCGGCTGCGCCGCGGTGACATGGTGGTGGTCGGCCGCACCGAGGACGGCGAGGAAGGCATCCTGGTCCACGAAAAATGCTTCGTCGCCGCCGAGACCGTAAGCGCCGACAAGTTCTCCTTCCGGTTCCGGGGCACCCGCGAGACCCCTTTCTCCCGCTCCTATGACGAACTGTACCAGATCCTCGAACACGACCGGACAGGCGGCCATATCGTCTGGGTCCTCGGTCCGGCGGTGGCCTTCGACAAGGACAGCCGCCAGGCCATGGAGGGTCTTATCCGCGGCGGCTTCTGTCATGCCCTGATGGCCGGCAACGCCCTGGCCACCCACGACCTCGAGGCCGCCCGCTTCGGCACCGGCCTGGGCCAGAACATTTACAGCCAGGAACTGCAGCCGCTGGGTCACTACAACCATCTCGACATCCTCAACGAGGTTCGTCGCGCCGGTTCGATTCAGGCCGCGATCGGGGAAATGGGCATACGCGACGGCATCATCCATGCCTGCGAGGAGTGCCGCGTCCCCTACGTCCTCGCCGGGTCGATTCGCGACGACGGGCCGCTGCCCGAAGTCATCGCCGACGTCTACCAGGCCCAGGACCAGATGCGCGACCACGCCCGGCGCGCCACCACGGTCATCGCCATGGCCACCCAGCTCCACTCCATCGCCTTCGGCAACATGACCCCGAGCTACCGGATCATGGAGGACGGCACGGTGCGTCCGGTCTTCTTCTACATCGTCGACAT
>CAYYWK010000775.1:0-1648 GCA_964475345.1 uncultured Desulfobulbus sp. | reverse complement strand
CTGGATGATGTCCGGCTGTACCCGCGTCCGGGAAGGCATGAGCAACACTTCGGGGACTCTCGACAGGCAGGGGTTCAAGTCGTTTCTGGGCCTTGCCGATGGACCAGATAGGGACACTCTCTCAGATCCGATCAACAGGCGACATGCTTCGAGAGGTTTTGAATTCCCCCAGCTTTCCCCGTCGTTCAGTCCTGCAATCCATAGTCCCTCGAACGACAGGGTCGTGGTGCCTCCAGGTGTCGATCGGGGAGGAGAGTCATTGGGCCGTGAAGGATTATGACCATGGCGGCGGCTCCTGGAGCTGCTGGCTAGCTTTTCTGGAGATTGATACGTTCTTCGAACAGCTCAAGGTTTCTGCTTTTCTCCATCACCCAGCTTCCCTTCCCAGATCTCCAGCCTCGTTGAATGGAAGCGGGGTTGAATGCCCGCCATGATTCGATCCGTTTCTCGTTTTTCCTGCGCGCCTTCTTGATGATCCGTCTGCCCAAGGGCCCGATTTTCGAGGGGTTTTCGGTGGCTGCATCAGCCATCATGATCGGTTGGTTGACGTCTGTGACATCGCCAACTACAGGGGGTTTAAACCTTTTCGCTACAGGCGCAGGTGCTGGTTTTTGCTCCACGTTTATTTCTTCTCGCAGTCGACGAAAAGATCTATCCACGTCTTGCAGTGAGAAGCATGATTCTTCTGGGGGCGGGTTGCCTGCTGAAGGAGCGGTTCTCTCGCCGATGCTTCCTCCGACGCGGGACATCAGCAGCAGGGAAATCAGCTCGTCTCCCGCTCAGGATCAAGCAGTTGACACTGTCATCGAATGGTTGGCATCCAGGAAGATCCACGCGGAGAGTCCTGTCGCGTCAGACCTTGGGACAGACTCTGTCTTTAATCGACAGGCTCTCTTCATGGGAGCCGGACTGGATGACAGTGTTCAGCCTCATCTTCTTCTGCCCTTGCTGAAAAGTATCAAATGGTCCGTTGCAAACAAGAAGAGCATTCGCTACGTTATCGGCGATCCCACGCAGAGGCGAATAGCGGCAGTCACAAACCTTTGTACTGGCCTCCTGAATCAATCTTTGCTGTCCAGTTATCGCTATGATAGGAAGAATAAGGTGATTTCCGCCGAGATTCAGGATCGAAAAGACATTCGATTCTTTTTTGGTGGTGGCTGGTTTGAGCGATATATCTGTCAATCGCTGGTAAGACTTCTCAGGCAAAAAAGAGTTGCATTCGAATACGCAACGAATCTAATGGTCAGATTTCCGAATGGCGATCGATTTGAGCTGGATATCTTCTTTTTGATTGAAGGTCTTCCGCTACTTATTGAATGTAAAACGGGAGGGGCTTTCCAGGCTCACCTCCAAAAGTTTAGAGATCATCTAGAGCGTCTCTCCGTACCCGCCGAACGTGGTCTGTTCATCATCCTTGACCTTGATCCGGCCAGGGCCGTTGAGCTGAGTGGCTTCTGGGGCTATCGGGTTGTCAATCAGAATCAGTTTCCAGCGGCCGTGGAGGCCATCGTCGGTTCCTTCAGCGGTTGAGCCACTATCCATCTTCCCAATGGGTTTCAGCGACTCATTTCGTACCTACTCTTGGAGAGCTGCCGCAGGTCGGCGATGGCCTTCCACGACTGATCCGGATAACGGTCCTTGGCGA
>CAYYWK010000774.1:0-1651 GCA_964475345.1 uncultured Desulfobulbus sp. | reverse complement strand
GATCGGCGGTCTTTCTCACCGCCTATTCCCTGGTGCTGCTGGCCGGACTGCTCTACCTCGGGGCCCTGCTGGTCGGGCTCGTCGACACCCTCGGCCGGGCCTTCCTGCCCACCCTGTTCCGCCTGTTCATGGAGGGCGCAGCCGCCGACAGCATCGCCGCCTCACTTGCCTCTATGGCCATCTACATCCTGATGGCCGGCATCCTGGTGTGGAAGCCGCGCGGCCTGTACCCGGCTCACTGGTCATGAGCGGGCTCTTCACCAGGAAAGCGGCGATCATCGCCGCCAGCACCCTGTTCCTCGCCCTGCTGCCGCCGCTTGCCGCCGCCTTGGGCCAGGAGTACCTGGTCTCGCTGTTCACGCGGATTGTCATCTACGCCATCGCCGCCGTCAGCCTCGATCTGCTGATCGGCTACGCCGGCCTGATCAGCCTCGGCCACGCAGCCTTTGTCGGCCTCGGTGCCTATGTCGTCGGCATCCTCTATCAGCACAGCTTTGAGGGTCTGCCGCTGTTCGGCATGTTTGCCGGCAGCGACAACGCCCTGGTGGTCTGGCCGCTGGCCGTCCTCGCGGCGGCGCTCTTCGCCCTCGTCATCGGCTCGCTCTGCCTGAGGACCAGCGGCATGCACTTCATCATGATCACCCTGGCCTTCGCCCAGATGCTGTACTACCTCTTTGTCGGGCTGGAGGCCTATGGCGGCGACGACGGCCTTTCGCTGTATTCGCGCAACCAGCTGCCGCTCCTCGACCTCGGAGCCGACAACCAGTTCTACTACCTCTGCCTGTTCCTGCTGACGGCCTACCTGTTTCTTCTCCATCGCCTCGTCCACTCCCGCTTCGGACTGGTGATCCGGGGGGCCAGCAGCAACAACCGGCGCATCCAGGCCATCGGTATCCACTCCACCCGCTACCGGCTGGTCCTCTTCGCCATCGCCGGGGCCGGTGGTGGCCTGGCCGGGGCCCTGCTCGCCAACCACAG
Organism: uncultured Desulfobulbus sp.; assembly: GCA_964475345.1. GTDB lineage: Bacteria > Desulfobacterota > Desulfobulbia > Desulfobulbales > Desulfocapsaceae > Desulfoprunum. The sequence continues at coordinate 673 of CAYYWK010000774.1, read as the reverse complement.
CGAGTTCGTCAGCCCGGGCCTGCTGAACTGGACGCTGTCGGGCGAACTGATGGTGATGGTCCTGCTGGGCGGCCTCGGCACCCTTTTCGGGCCGGTCCTCGGCGCCGCTTTCTTCCTGCTATTGGAAGAGACCCTGGCGATGTACACCGAGCACTGGATGGTCTACCTCGGACCTTTCCTGGTCATCGTCGTCATCTTCGCCAAGCACGGCCTGTTCGGCCTGCTGACCGGAGGCAGCAACAATGACTGACAGCATCCTGCAGGTGCGCGACCTGTGCAAATCCTACGGGGCGGTCATGGCGAGCAGGCAACTCAACCTCGATATCAGGCGCGGGGACGTCCACGCGCTGATCGGCCCGAACGGGGCCGGCAAGACCACCGCCGTCAACCAGCTGAGCGGCGACATCCTTCCCGACAGCGGCAGCATCGTCTTCGACGGCATCGAGATCAGCCGGCTGCCCCCCTACCGCCGGGCCAGGCTCGGCCTTGCCCGCTCCTTCCAGATCACCTCGATCTTCGAGGATCTGACGGTCGCCGAGAACCTGGCGCTGGCCATCCTGGCCCGCACCGGCCACAATTTCCGATTCTGGCGCGACTGCCTGCGGACGCCGCTGGTGGCGCAGGAACTGCCCGAGGCCCTCGTCCGGGTCGATCTTCACCGCCAGGCCGGCCT
>CAYYWK010000773.1:0-1652 GCA_964475345.1 uncultured Desulfobulbus sp. | reverse complement strand
GGCAATCTGCTCGGGGTTTCGCAGAGCGGCCATATCGCCGCCATCGGCTACGATCTGTATCTTGATCTGCTGCAGAAGACCGTCGCCGATCTCAAGGCCAGTGCCCAGTCTGAGGGTCCCGCGCGGTCCACCGATGACATGGACCCGGAAATCAACCTGCATATCTCCGCTTATATCCCGGAGAACTATATGCCTGAGATCAGCCAGCGCTATATGTCCTACCGCCGTATTGCTGCCTTGAGTGGCGCCCCTCTTGAACTGCATGACGAATTACGCGACGAACTGGTCGACCGCTATGGCCCGCTGCCGCTGGAGACCGTCAATCTTTTCCGGATCGTCGCACTCAAGGCGGATCTCGCAGCCCTGCGGATCAACAAACTGGAGCGCGGAGGCGACAATCTTGTTTTTTCCCTGATGGCAGACACCCCCCTGCCGCCCGAGTCGGTTCTCGTCTACGTCCAGAGACCACGAACGAAAAAATCGACCGTACAGACCAAACTGACTCCGGACGGGCGACTCGTGGTGTCTGGTTTATCGCTGAGCGGAGAGGGACTTTTCGACGCAATCAGGAAAATACTCACCGAATTGCAGGGAATGTGCCATGTCCAGCAATGAACCGTTGCAGATCAGGCCTTCCTTCTCCTGGGAGGAAATCGACTATGTCCTGCTGGACATGGATGGCACTTTACTGGATAAATATTTCGACGACTATTTCTGGGAGCGTTATGTGCCTGAGGTCTACGCCACAATCAATGGCCTCAGCGCGGAGGAAGCCCGGATGCAGCTCCTCTCGCGCTACCGCCAGGTTGAAGCAACCCTGCAATGGACCGACCTGGATTACTGGTCGGAGCAGCTCGGTCTCGACATCCCCGAGCTCAAATGCCGTATCGATCACCTGATCCAGATTCATCCCCATGTTGTTGATTTCCTGAAATTTATTGACAGAGGGCAGAAGCAGATCCATCTCGTCACCAATGCCCACTCGAAAACTCTGGCAATCAAGCTGCGCAAGACAAGGATCGGGCCCTATTTTACCGGTATCATCTGCTCGGAAGTGGTGGGTGAGGCAAAGGAACAACCTCTATTCTGGGAGCGACTCGAAAAGATCATCGGTTTCGACAAGAGCAGGACCATGCTCGCTGATGACACCGCCATGGTCCTTTCGGCGGCCCGCGAATATGGAATCGCCCATCTGGTCCATATCGCCCGGCCCAGCTCTCGCAAGCCTGCCAGCTACTCCCTGGAGTTCCCTTCGATTGCCTCCTTTGACGAGCTGATTTTCTGAAGTCCGTTTATTTTCAGACAGGCACTGCGGAGCAGGATGGTCTGCCAAACTGTTCCCAGCATTACCCAGTTCATAAGTGCATGCAGGAATCAGAATTCTCTTTATTCTCGAAGAGCTGGGCAGAATGGCCAATGCGTCCGGAATCTGCGCCACAGAAAACCTGACCTGTGCCACAAACCCGGGACTCAATATCGGCCAGTCAGGCAATCAGAACCAGTCCGGCGACCCAACTGGTTCCCGCCTCCCCTTTGACAGCTGGTCCATTCTTCTCAGCTCCACCAAAACCGGCCGCTTCCAGGGTCTTTGCCACATTTAACCCGAAACCGGACATCGACGGCCGGGAAAGTTCGGGGTTTCTACACATTCC
>CAYYWK010000772.1:0-1662 GCA_964475345.1 uncultured Desulfobulbus sp. | reverse complement strand
AGACGCTCTTCCCGGGCCTCGGCGCCGGCATCGGGCTCGAAATGGTCAGGTGACATCCGCAGCAGCTCTGCAACGGAATAACCGACCAATTGCGCCGATGAGGTATTGGCGGCAAGAAAGGTGGAGGGCATTCCGTCCGCTTCGATCCGGAAGATGGTAATACTGTCCTTGTTGGCCTCGAACAGGTCCCGGTATTTCCGTTCGCTTTCTGCCAGTTCCTCCTCGGCCTGCCGGCGCAGGTAAATATCCCATGCCAGGTTGGCCAAAACCGACAGCAGTTCGATGTCCTTCTCCTGATACGGGCCTTCCTTGTTGCCGACCCCGATCGTCGCCACCAGCCGCTCCTCCCTGAAGATCGGCACCACCATTTCCCGATGGACGGCAACATGGCCGGAGGGCACATGCCGCTGCTCCTGCAGCGCCGCCAGATCGTTGTGGATCACCGGCCGGCGTTGGCGGATCGCCTCCGCCCAGATCCCGGCCCGCTCAAGGGGATAGTGGCCGGACATGCCGCTGGCCGTGCAGAACGTAGAGACAGTCGCCGTCGACCAGCACTGCTGCGAAAATTCCCGCCTCTCCTCGTCATAGAAAAGAAAAAACCCGATCCGGCTGTCGGTGAGTTGTTCGGCCTCGTCGATCATACTCCGCAGCAGGTCCATGACATCAGTGGAAAGGGCTGCCTCGCTCAGGTGCAGCCTGGACCTGAGCAGCTGCTCCTCCTTTTTGCGCCAGGTGACATCCTTCCCCATCACCAGGACGGCCGGCCCGTCATCGAACTGGATCGGCACCGACGTCGATTCGGTTATCATCCGCTGGCCATCGGTCCTGATAACCTGGAGCTCGACCGGCGCGTTGGCTATTCCGGCCTCCCCGTTGCGCATCCGCTGGCGGACGATCTCGAGACAGCCGGCATCGAATGTCCTCTCAATGGGGAGGCCGACGATATCCTCTTCGCCGGACAGGCCGAGCATTTTCCTGCCCGCCGGATTGGAATACCGGTACCTGCCGTTCCTGATCAGGAAAATACCGAAGGGGCTGGCCGAGATGATGGTCTGGTAACGCTCCTCGCTTTTTCGCAGCGCCTCTTCCGCCTCCCTGCGGTCGGTGATGTCGACGACGTTGGCAATCAGCAGCGGGCTTGCTTCCCCAAGATGGAGGTAATCGGCCATCAGCCGGACCCAGCGGATGCCGCCGTCCTTGCGGACGTAGCGTTTCTCGACACTGTAGGGATCACCTGAGCCTCGCTTCCGTCTTTCCTCGATCCGCCCCAACTCCTCGGCCCAGTCGTCGGGGTGGGTCAGCTCGCCGACCCGTTTCTGCCGCAGTTCCTCCTCACTGTAGCCGACGATCTCGAGGAAACTGCGGTTGGCCCGGACAAAGCACATGGTCGTCGAATCGGCCAGGGCGATGCCGGCCGGGCTTACCTCGAAGATGCCGCGGAACCGCTCTTCGCTCGCTTTCAACGCCTCCTCGGTCCGTTTGCGCAGTACGATGTCCCAGACCATGTCGGCCAGGCTCCCGACCAGTTCGATATCCCGCTGATCGTAGGCCTGCGGTTTGTTGCCGACCCCGAGGACGGCGGTGACCTTACCGCTCCGCAGCACCGGCACCACCAGTTCGCGCTCGACCACGGCGTGCCCGCTGGGGACCTTGCGCAGGCCC
>CAYYWK010000771.1:0-1663 GCA_964475345.1 uncultured Desulfobulbus sp. | reverse complement strand
CTGGTCGAGGGACTTGGGGTCGCGCGGGGGGTCGAGGGGCCTGCCTGCAGGAACGCGCAGGTTGAAGAGCTGGTTGCGGGCATCGGTGAGGATGACGGTGCGCCATTCGGGATGCCGCTCCCAGAGCCGGCTGGCGCTGATCCTGAACAGCTCGAAGTCGCCGGTATCGAGCGAGCGGGCTGTGGCCAGTCCGTCGAGGATGCCGATCTGCTCCCCCAAGGTGCGCTCGAGGACATGCGCGGCGTTGCCGGCAGCCTCATCCATCAGCTGATTGACGGCTTCTTCCTGCTGTCTGGTGAAAAGCAGGAGCATCCAGACCCCGAAAAGGGCCAGGGGCAGAGTTCCGAAGACGATCCACAGCAGCCGCTGCCTGACCAGGCTGTCAAAAATACCCATCCTTTCCCCGAAGTTTCAGATCAACTGACGGGCGCGCCACGGGAAACAGGTCCCGGACGACCGCAGCCTGCTGCGGACCGGGGCCCGCATCTGACACACACGTTGAGTGTATCCTTCGCTGCCGCAAGTTGCAAGGTCGCCCGGTCGATTATCGGCAGCCTGCCGCGTCGGAACAAAAAAAGGGCAGGACATCGCTGTCCTGCCCTTTTCAGGCGAATCCTCCTCAAACAGAAGAGGTTATCCGTTCAGATCTTTCCGGCCTTCTCGAGCAGGGAGACCGAAAATCTGTAGGACAAAACGATCAGGGCGACCCAGCCGCCCAGAAGCAGAACTGTCATGGCTCACTCCTTTGGTATCTGGATGGTGTGGTAATGGTGGTTCAATATGCCTTTCGCCCCTCGATATCGTCGGCGGTGATCGGTCGAGCGTCCATTTGCCGCCAGACCCAGGCGATATACGCCAGAACCAGCGGGATCACCAGGGCCACGTAGGTCATCGCGGTCAGTGTGTAGTGGCTCGACGAGGCGTTGTAAATGGTCAGACTCGACTGGAGGTCGGCCTTCGACGGGTAGAACGGGGTATCGTTGAAACCGGCGGTGAAAAAGACCGCCAGTCCCACCAGCACCGTGCCGAGCCCGCCGAACCAGATGCCCCGAGTGCCATTCATGAAACTCGTCGACACCACGCCCCACACAACCAGCACCAGGCCAAGCAGCAGCAGCCCCAGTACGATGGGCATCGCCAGCAGATTGGCGAGGTATTTGCCGGCGACCATCGACACCACGCCGTTCTGATCGAAACCGAAACCATCCATCAGCAGCAGGCTGACCAGCACGTAGAGCAGAAACGGCAGGGCGCAGACCAGGCTGACCAGGCAGGAGCGGCGCACCCTCGCCTCGAACTGGGGCCGACCGCTGAAATCGATGTTGCTGATCAGGTACATTGCCCCCAGCACCCGGGCGTTGAAGACCAGGAACAGTCCCAGCGACAGGTTGAACAGCGAAAATGCCGCCTCCAGACCGCGCAGCGGGTTGGTCCAGGTCACCCTGTTGAAATCGTCGAGGGTGAAGTTCGAGCCGGTGAAGAAGGTGCCCACTGCCGCCCCGATCAGCAGGATGCCCACCGAACCGTTGATGAACAGAAACGCTTCGTAGACCTTCGAACCGAGCAGGTTGTCAGGTTTCTTGCGGTACTCGTAGCTGACCGCCTGGACGATGAAGGTGAAGAGGATCAGGATCCACACCCAGTAAGCGCCGCCGAAGGAGGT
>CAYYWK010000770.1:0-1664 GCA_964475345.1 uncultured Desulfobulbus sp. | reverse complement strand
CTCCGGCGGCGGTGACTCAGTCGGAGGCGGCGACTTCGGCGGTGGCTTCGGTGGAATGGCCGAACATCGCCCCGGTGTCGCCGAGGCAGAAGTCGACATAGCTGTTGCCGTCGATATCGGTGATGCGGTTGCCGGAGGCCGACTCGACGAACAGCGGATGGCTGGTGCCCCAGTCGCCCATCCACGGCATCGGCACACCGTTGAGCAGATTGGCTTGGGCCCGTTCGAAGGTCTCGCGGGACTTGGGGGTGCGCTGCCGGTAAAGTTCGTCCTCACGGGCGCGCAGTCTGGTCAGCTGCTCATCGGTCACGCCCCGAAAGCCTGATTTCATGTCGGTTATCATCGTATCCTCTCCTGTTGCATTGACTGTTTGGCGCTACGTACGACACCCCTGGACAGTGGGAGCCCTGCCGCACCTTCGCGGAAGGCCAGCCGGGACGGCGTTGCGCAGATCCCGGCAGCGCCTACGGCGGCATGACGTGGGCTGCACGCCTTCTCCTGCCCATCAGCGGCGGCCATTTCTCCGCCTGATCCCCGCCCAATCTGATACCATGCCGACTCGGGATGTTGCAAGCAACCAGTTGCCGTGCCGGGGAGAGCGTCAGAATCGGCGATGCTTCCGGAAAACCGTGTGTGCGCCCTCGGGAAAGCGCGGGACACCAAGCCCATGCGATACGCCATGTGAATCAGAGGGAAAATTTCGGAGGCAGGATCCAGGCAAACGAACAGACCTCCTCGGGAATATTTTGAGACAACCGCTCCCGCCGGATTTCCCCTCGACTGGACGCCTCTGCGGCAGTGCCTTTTCCCGGCTTGCTATTGACCGGCAGTTGCGTCTATAATCCGCAAGCCCAAGACGCCTGAATCGCCGGCCGTCGCGGGGAATAGCACCTCCACCGGGCTCTGCTGCATCCCTGGCAGATGCCGAAATGAGGCCAACACGTCTCATTGCGCTGGAGCTGGGGGTGCTGCGATCGAACCTGTCGAACAGCGGCGACATGCGACATCCCCGAACACAACTGCCCCGGTTCCGGCGAAACGCCGAGAACCAGCCAGGGCTCACGATACCACCGAACCACCCGCAACCGGAACAACCATGACCGCAAGCCCCAACACCACCCGCCACAAGGCCGCCGTCAACCGTCCCCGCCGCGAGACGCTGAACGGCCATCGCAGCGTCAACCTCTGGTTCACCGGGCTCTCCGGCTCGGGAAAATCGACGCTGGCCCACGCCGTCGAGGAACAGCTGCACCTGATGGGCTGCCGGACCTACGTGTTCGACGGTGACAACGTCCGCCACGGATTGTGCCGCGACCTGGGCTTCAGCCCGCCGGAGCGCAGCGAAAACCTGCGGCGGATCGCCGAGATGGTGCGGCTCTTTCTCGATGCGGGCGTCATCTCGCTGACGGCGTTCATTTCCCCGTTGGAAAGCGACCGGGCGATGGTCAAGGAGATAATCGGCCCGGACAACATCATTGAGGTCTTCTGCAACTGCCCGCTGCACATCTGCGAGCAGCGTGACGTCAAGGGGCTCTACAAAAAGGCGAGAGCCGGAGAAATACCGAATTACACGGGGATCTCCGCCCCATACGAACAGCCCCTGGCCCCGGATATCGACATCGACACCGGCACCATGCCTCTGCGTGAGAGCGTCAACAGTGTTG
>CAYYWK010000769.1:0-1669 GCA_964475345.1 uncultured Desulfobulbus sp. | reverse complement strand
CATCGCAAAAGCCTGCGCCGGAAACTGGGGTTGACCCGCTCGGCCCACAACCTGCGGTCGTATCTGCTTTCGCTTGAATAACCGTCGGCCTGCCCGAAGTTTATCGAAATGTTCATCTTTCTCGAAGAGGAGAACCGCTTGTGACCGATTCAGCCGCAAAGACCGTGCTGGTCACCGGAGCCACCGGCTATATCGGCCGTCGCCTGACCCATCGTTTGCTCGATATGGGCGACTGCCAAGTGCGTCTGCTGGTACGCAACCGCAACAAGGTTCAGGTGGCGATAGCCAACAGGGTCGACATCCGCGAGGGATCCACGTTCGATGGCGCGTCGCTGGTGGCCGCGCTGGAAGGCGTCGACTGTGCCTTCTACCTGATTCACTCGATGGGTGAAGGAGAGGATTATCGCCGTCTTGACCGGGAAAGCGCCGAGAACTTCCGTCGTGCCTGTGTCGTCGCAGGGGTGCGGCGCATCGTCTATCTGGGTGGTCTCGGCAGAAAAGAGAGCGCCAGCACCCACCTGCTGAGCCGGATCGAAACCGGCGAGGTGCTGTCGGCTGAACCCGAAAAGATCCAGACCATCTGGCTGCGGGCCGGGGTGATCATTGGTTCCGGCAGCGCCAGTTTTGAGATCATCCGCAACCTGGCCCAGAAACTGCCGTTGATGATCACTCCGCGCTGGGTCCGCACCAGGACGCAGCCGATAGGGATCGCCGACGTGCTGTCCTACCTGCAGCAGTCCGTCGATCTGGAGGTTGCCGGCAACCTGGTGGTGGACATCGGCGGTGAACCGCTGCGGTTTCAGGACATGATCGTCCAGGCTGGCGCGGCGATGGGGCTCAAACGTTACATCCTGCCGGTTCCGGTGCTGTCGCCGCGGCTTTCCTCCTACTGGCTGATACTTTTCACTCCGGTCCCGTACAAGATCGCCTCGGCTCTGGTGGAGGGACTCAAGAGTGAAACCGTCCTCCAGAATGACAATGCGGCCCGCTGCTACCCACAGATCAGGCCCGTGCCTTTCAGCCAGGCGGTCGCCGCCGCCGAACTCGATCTTGCTCACAACCAGGTTGTCAGTCGCTGGTGCGACAGCAGCGGCCTGCAGGCCTGCGACATCCGTGACTTTGATGATCCGGCGGGGGCGGTCCTGCGCGACGTGCGGGTTGTGCCGTTTGCCCGGGGCGAGCAGCAGCGGGATGTCTTTGCCAGCGCCTGCCGGCTCGGCGGCGAATCCGGCTGGTCACGCTACACCGTCCTCTGGCGGCTTCGCGGTCTGATGGACAAGCTGGCCGGCGGATACGGCCTCAATCGAGGCCGTCGCATGCCGGACAGGCTGCGGGTTGGCGACGCTCTCGATTTCTGGAAGGTCGTCGATATCCGGGAGGGGAAACGGCTGCTGCTCTACGCCCAGATGAAGGTGCCGGGCCAGGCCTGGCTGGAGTTCGACGTCCAGTCGCAGCAGTTGGTGCAGACCGCCCATTTCCTGCCGCGGGGCCTGGTCGGCCGGCTCTACTGGTTTGCCGTCCTCCCTCTGCATAATCTTGTCTTTCAGGATCTGGCCGAGGCGGTGGTGAGGGCGGCTCGAAAGAACTGAGCCACCTCCCTGAAAAAACGAAAACCCCCTGCGGATACCTTGGAATCCTCAGGGGGGGGGGGCGCCTTCAGCGGCGGCAA
>CAYYWK010000768.1:0-1670 GCA_964475345.1 uncultured Desulfobulbus sp. | reverse complement strand
CATATCCGGGAGATCATCGAGGTTTCCGACGCGATCATGATCGCCCGCGGCGATCTCGGCGTCGAGTTGCCGGCCGCCAGGGTGCCGCGGATCCAGCAGGAGATCATCCGTCTGTGCTGGGAGCACAACACCCCGGTGATCACCGCCACCCAGATGCTCGACTCGATGACCAGCCACTCCCGCCCCACCCGCGCCGAGGTCACCGACGTCAGCATGGCGATCAAGGAGGGCACCGATGCGGTAATGCTGTCCCAGGAAACCGCCACCGGCATCGACCCGGTCAACGTGGTGCGGACGATGGCCTCGATCATCTGTGAGGAGGAGCGCTATTCCAGCCTGACCGTCGAACAGTACCAGCAGCTGATACATGATTCCACCGCCAATCCGGCGCTGACCGCGGTGGCCAGCCTCAACGGCAACTCCGCCACGCTGCTGCTCGACCCGGCGGGCCGTCTTTATCCGCAGCTCTCCAAATGGAACCGCAAGGTACCGTCGCTGCTGGTCACCCGCTCCCTGCACGTGGCCCGCCATGCCAGTCTCTACAAGAACATCACCTCGCTGATCATCCGTGAGGATCTCGACAGCGAGGCGATGATCGAGAAGGCGATGCGGCTGGCTATGGAATGGGGGCATGTCAAGGGCGGCGATATCCTCGCCGTTGTCGAGGGCGAACGCGCCACCGAAGGGGGGCTTGAGCAGATCGGCCTGCTGCAGTTGCTGCGGGTGCCGATGCCCTGAGGTCTGCGGGCAGCTCAGGCCGGAAGCGGCAGGCGGGTGATGAAGCGGGCGCCGCCCAGGTGGCTGACGTCGACGGCGATCGTGCCGTGGTGCTCGCTGACCGTCTGGCGGGCGATGGCCAGGCCGAGTCCGGTGCCGTCGGCCCTGGAGGTGAAAAACGGCTCGAAAACCCGTTCACGGTTGTTCTCGGGAACCCCCGGGCCGTTGTCGTGGACCATGATGACGGCGCTTTCCTGACCGTTGCCTTCATCGACAATGGCCGCCTCAATTTCGATACGTTCGCGTCCCGGCGGGCAGAACAGGATGGCGTTGTGGATCAGGTGGTTGAAGACGGTGGTTATCTGCCTGCGGTCAGCCCAGATGTCGAAGTTGCGGTCGAAGTTCAGCTGCAGGCTGCAGCTGGCGGGCCAGCGGGGGTCGGCTGTGCAGACCTGGATGACCTCGGCCAGGCAGGCGTAGAGCGAAAACCATTCGCCGTTGACCTGCTCCGGGCGCGAGAACTTCAGGAAATCGCCGATGGTGTGGATCATCCGGCTGGATTCGCGGATGATGATATCGGCCAGTTCGAGGTTCATCCGGCCGGCATCGTCGGCTGAGGAGAATTCCCTGGCCAGGATCTGCGCCGAACCGGAAATGGCCGTCAGCGGGTTGCGGAAATCATGGGCGATGCTGGCGCTCATCATGCCGATCGCCGCCAGCTTCTCGGATTGCCGCATCTGCTGCTCCAGCCGTTCTATCTCGCTGATATCTCTCAATGTGATAATTTTCTGGGTCTGTGTCTGGCTGTCGTCCGAGGGGTCCGGCGGCAGGATCGGGACATGGGTGTAGCCAAGTTTTATGGTTGCCCCGTCGGTCCTGGTGAATTCCGTTGACTGCCTGACATCGCTTCCGGCCAGCGCCCGGTGGGGACACAGCTCGGCAAATTTCCTGCC
>CAYYWK010000767.1:0-1672 GCA_964475345.1 uncultured Desulfobulbus sp. | reverse complement strand
ATCCGCCTGCTCTACCTCCGTCACCAGCACACTGCCGGCGCCTATGCCAGGGTCTTGCGCGAAGTGCTCGACCTGCTCGGCCAGGCCGGCATCGAAGCGCTCGTCCTGAAAGGGGCGGCACTCCGCCACACGGTCTACCCTGAAATCGGCCTGCGCCCGATGCGGGACATCGACCTGCTGCTCAACCGGGATCAGGCGCAACCAGCCCAGGATCTGCTGAAGGGCCAGGGGTATGCCGTTTCGAACGCGCCGCGACCCGCTGACCATTTCCACCTGCCGCCGCTGCACAGGACGGTGGACGGCCTCCATCTCTGCATTGAGATTCATCATGGCCTGTTCCCAGACTGTCCTCCCTATTACCGCCGGCACGACTTCGACAGCCTGCGCCCCCGAGCCGTGCCGTTCGACCTCCTTGGATCGCCAGCCCTGACCCTCGGCCATGAGGACATGCTCTGGCACATCTTCCAGCACGGCTTCCACATGCCGCTGACCTACGAACCGTTCAGGCTCGTTGCCGCGGCCGACATCGTCACCCTGGTGGAAAAGAAACTGCACGAAATCGACTGGAAGAGGATTGCGGGCGAGTACCCTGAAGTCCTCGCCGCCCTCCCCCTGTTCCATCATCTGACCCCCTGGCAGACAGAAGTCCTCCGGATGTTCTCATGGAGAACCGACAACGTCCCGGCCGATGCCGGGAAGGCGTATGCGGGCTGGCCGCATCTGCGCCTCAGGGAACAGCAGGGCAAGGGCTTGCTGGCCATCCTGAAAGACACCTTCCTACCCCCCGAATGGTGGACCAGGCTGTACTACGGGATCGGCAGCGACTGGCAATGGCGACGCTGCCGCCTGCTGACACATCCCCGGCATGTACTGTGGTGGGTTCGCCTCTACAGCACCTTTCTTGATATCGACGGGGTGCCTGAGCAGGACAGATCCATCATGGCCGGTATACGCAGAGTCTGCCGAAGACTGCGTGCCGCCTGGAAGAAAATAGCCTGATCCACCGACAAACTGCGTACAGTCCTGTTCACTCAATCTCGGAGGGAACAGCTCCCAGTGTGAACCGATGGCGGAACTCCTCCTTTTCCTGGGGAAGGATCGACAGCTGGCTGGCCACTATGGGTGCGGCGACGAAAAGGTTGTCCAGTCTTGGCAGAAATTGATCTATCCCCCTGTTTCTTTCAATCCATCCGGCCATGCCCTCGACTGTATCCGGCAGTTCGTCAAGGATAACATCATACACCTTCCTGTTGTAAGCCAGGGCATGGGTGCAGGTCAACCCTACCGGCCGTTCGAGAAAGGAGCAGCCCTCCACCGGGGAAAAGATCCTTCCCCAGGTATGCCCGCCAAGGTAGAACACGTTCCAGTCCTGAACCTTCAGCTCATTGACGCTGCGCTGCAGATAATGAAGCGTTTCGTCGAGAAAGATTGCATCGTCTTCAAAGACCAAGACGTTGCCGAGGTTCTGCTTCCTTGCCCTGCTGATGATGCCGCGATGTGACAGGGCACAGCCGATATGATGGTTTTCCGAGGTCATCACTGCCGGAAAGACCCGGGTTATCGTCTCCAGACCCAATGCCCGGAGGCGGTTGCGCATGACGGCCCAGCGTACCGATTTCGTGTCCGTGACGATGCAATAGACAGCGTCGAAGAAGAAGAACGGCGATCGCAT
>CAYYWK010000766.1:0-1675 GCA_964475345.1 uncultured Desulfobulbus sp. | reverse complement strand
GGCCTCCTCGAGGGGTACGCGGTGATGGCCAACCACGAGGCATTCAGCGAAGCCGATCTGCTGCGGCTCGAGGCCCTCGTCGAGGAGATGCGCCAGTCCGCCGGATGGGGCGACCGCAAGGCGGTGGTGGAAGTGGGAGACACCTTCCACAACCTGCTGGTCAGCAGGAACGCCAATGCCCAGCTGGCCGAATACCTCGAGCGCCTCCGCCTGAAGACCCATATCTTCTTCTGCCGCTACTGGCCTGAGATGTATTCTCCGGCGGAAATCGGCGACCGCCACCTGCAGATCGTCGACAGCCTGCGCTCCGGCGACCCCCGTGCCATCGAGGAGACGGTGCGGCTGCACTACCGCGAGAGCGGTGAACGGATCGCCACCCTCGCCCTCGCAGGCGGTGAGCGCCATGCAGCCTGAGATCATCGGCGCGGACCGGCTTCTCACCGGGGAGGATGTCCGCTGCAGCACCTTCCGGTACGACCCCCGCTGCTACTACTTCCTCTACATCGGCGAGCTCAAGGCGTACGGCCTCAACCACTTCGTCCGGGAAGCCCTGCAGAAGCAGCACCAGTCCCGAGAAGTCCGCTTTGCAGCGGTAATCCCCGATATCTGCGTCCAGTACTACGAGCGCGACATGATCGTCATCAATCCCCTGGCAAAGGACAAAACCGGTACCGCTGGACCGCCGTTCAGCTGCCGCATCGGCAGCGGCCCGTTCATGCAGGCGGTCTCCGCCAGCCCGACGATCCGCGGATTGATCGCCCAGATCCTCGCCCATCAGCCGGAACTGTATCTCAGCCTCTTCGAGAGCGTCGCGGAAATGACCCTGGACGAGATCCCCGGGGTGTCGATCCTCGGACCGGACAAGACCATCGCCCGCCACTTCAACAGCAAGCTGGTGCAGTTCGCCGAACTGCCGGGAGTGGTGCCAATGGTTCAGGGCGAAATCTGCCGGGGCCGGACCTCCCTGCTGGCCAGGACCGCCGCACGACGGAAGGACTGGCAGGATGGCATCTTCGTCTCCGCCGCCTATTCGGCCGCCGGCGCCAACTCCGCAGTGACGGGCAGCCAGGAAGAGGTGGCGCGCCGCTTCACCGCCGAAGACGGCGAGTACCTGATCAGCCGCTATATCCCCCACCAGCTTGACCCAACCGTGCTGGCGGTGGCGGCAGGGCCCGACGAGGTCTACATCGCCGGCATCGCCGACCAGCATATTGTCGACGGCAACCGCTTCGTCGGCTCTTCCTTCCCTTCGCAGGTGGACGCCCGGCAGGCCGCCCGCCTCCGGGAACAGACGATCGCCGTCGGCCGGGTGCTCGGCCGTGCCGGCTACCGCGGCATCTTCGGCTGCGACTATCTTATCGACCGAGACGGGAAGGTCTGGTTCCTGGAGGTGAACGCCCGCAAGCAGGGCACCACCTTCGAGTTCTGCTGCACCCTCGAGCAGAACCTGCCGCCGGGGGCGCCCTCGCTGCTGGAGCTGGAGTACCACGCCGTCCTGCACGGGCGATTCCCGCCGACCACCGTCGAGATGGGAGACAACCATCGCCGGCTGCACTGGGAAACCTACAACCACAAACTGACCGCAGCCGCCGTCACCACCGGCTATATCCCGCAGAACACCCGGGAGCGGGAATCGTTCTGCCGGGTGGCGGCCGGCGAGCTGGTGATGGACTAC
>CAYYWK010000765.1:0-1676 GCA_964475345.1 uncultured Desulfobulbus sp. | reverse complement strand
TTCGTCGCTGCGCCCCTCATCTGGGTGTTCGGAGAAATCGTCCCCAAGAGCGTCTTTCAACAAAGGGCAGACATTGTTACGCCCTATGCGATTTTCGCGCTCCGTTTCTTTTCGTACCTCTTCTATCCGGTCCTGCTGGTGTTTAGTGCGATCACGGGACTGCTCGCAAAGCTCCTGGGCAACGTGGATCGAAACCCCTTTACATTGCGCGAAGAGATCATGACCATGCTGCAGATGCCGGCATCTAGGAATGGCGACATAGCGCCGGGCGAGCAACGGATGATCCAACGCATCTTCAATTTCACGGAGACCCGCGTCCAGGATGCAATGCGGCCCCTGATCGACGTCACCGCCATCGAGCAACATTCGACCTGCGGCGAGGCCAGGCGCCTGGCCGCGGCGAGCTCGCATGTGCGCCTTCCGGTTTACGCCGGGCGAGTCGATCGCGTCATTGGCATACTGCATGTGCTGGACTTGCTCGGGGAGGATGAGGACCTACCCATCGACGGATTTATCCGAGAAGCGTCCTATGTACCCGCGACCAAAAGCATCAGCGACCTGCTCTACCAGATGCGGCACGGCGGCGAGGTGGTGGCCATCGTGGTCGATGAGTTCGGCGGTGCCGAGGGTATCGTAACGGTGGAGGATATCGTCGAAGAGGTCGTCGAGGACTTGCAGGACGAATACGACACAGAGGAAGAGGACGAAGACTTATTCGACAAACTCGACGAGCGAGATTACATCGCCAACGGCCGGACCGGGCTCAGCCAGATTGCCGACGGATTAGGAATCACCCTCCCCGCCGGTCACTACACGACCATCGCCGGATTCATACTTCACAAGGTCGGCAACATCCCACCCCAAGGAACAACGATCACCCAAGGCCGGATCACGCTGACCGTTCATCGCCGCACGGCCCAGATGATCCATGAGGTTCGTATCCGGTGGTCCGAGTAGGGTATTGGTTGGCCTAGCAGACGCTAACCTCCAGATCCTTCCTGCCGACCATGGAGAGCGGAGCGAGGGGCGAGGCGAGGTAGAAAGGCGGTGTGCGCAACCTTAACCTTAGGTGCGGACTTAACTGTTTTAGCATTTCCACGGTATGTGCTCGTTTAGCGCTCATACCCACGCCCTCAATCATCGAGCAAACACCACAGGAGTCCAATGATGGGCATAGCCTGGAAAGTCATCGCTCTGGCTGCCTCCGTGGGAGCGGTCATATTGCTAGTCGTCCAAATGCCAGTGCCGGAGGAGCCGAGCATTTCGGCATCACCCAAAGCACAGTCTGACTTGCGCCCCCCGGACTCAGTGCCGACGGCGGCCACAGAGCAGCCATATCAGGTGCCATCCGTTCGGACGATCCTGGAGGATCAGGTCGGCACATCGCCTGACGGAACTGAGCAAGACATGAATGCACCCCCACAACCCGAAGAACCGAAGGTCAATGGAGCGGGGCCGGACGGTGCGCAAGCCCCTCCCGCAACCTATGTGGTCCAGCAGGGCGATACGCCAGGCAGCATTGCACGACAGCACTTCAGTGACGCGACACGCTGGCCGGAGATCGTTCGCGCCAATCCAGGACTGAAGGCAACATCATTGCAGATTGGTCAGGTGCTGCAGCTCCCCCTGAGTCCTGTCCCAGACTCCCAGCCCGAGGGAATAACGAAACAGCAGAC
>CAYYWK010000764.1:0-1692 GCA_964475345.1 uncultured Desulfobulbus sp. | reverse complement strand
TGGCCGGCTGAAGATTACCTCGCTCTGCCTCGGCGAGCAGCCCGCCGAAGGCGTGTTCGCGATACTCGCTTCGCCGAAATCCGGTTTGGCCACCGTCGCCGACCTCAAGGGCGTCGAGATCGCCGTCTCCAACTCGACGATCATCGAGTACGTCACCGACCGGATGCTCGAGCAGCAGGGATTCAAGCCTGAAGAGGTGAAAAAGGTCGAGGTGGTGAAGATGCCGATCCGGATGCAGATGCTGCTCTCCGATGCGGTGCAGGCGGCGACCCTGCCTGAACCGCTGGCCTCGATAGCCGCCGGCAAGGGGGCGAAGGTGCTGCTCACGGATGCCGACAGCACGGAGAGCCTTTCACAGACGGTCATCGTCTTCCGCCCCGAGGTCCTCGAACAGCGTCGGGCCGAAGTGGCCTCGTTTTTCAAGGCCTATACCGACGCCGTCGCGGCGATCAATGCCGATCCTGAAAAATACCGGGCGCTGGTGGTGGAAAAGGGCCGGATTCCGCCCGAGCTCGCGGCCTCCTACCCGATCCCCCGCTATCCGGCCCCGGCGCCGTTCAGTCCTGCCCTCTACGCCCCGATCATCGACTGGCTGGCGGCAAAGCGCCTGTCGGAAAAAATTCCCTACGACTCGATGGTGGCCGGCGATTTCATGGGCGAAACGCACTGAGCATGATCAACGCCCTCTCGGTCAGCCTCTCGTTCACCCACGAAGGGACCGTCAACCAGGTCCTGCAGGATATCTCTTTTTCAGTCGGTGTTCGGGACAGCTGCGCGATCATCGGCCCTTCGGGCTGCGGCAAGACCTCGCTGCTGTTTCTGCTGGCCGGCCTGCTCCGGCCGGACAGCGGCTCCATCGCTATTGCCGGCCAGCCCAGGATCGGCACGATCCTGCAGCATTACGGCCTTTTTCCCTGGAAGACGGTGGCCCAGAATATCGGGCTTGGCCTGGTGCTCGCCGGCAAAGCGAGACACCACGTCAGCAGGAGGGTCGAACATCTGCTGGCGGAGATGGGACTTTCCGGATTCGACGGCCACTACCCCGGCCAGCTCTCCGGCGGCATGCAGCAGCGGGTGGCGATGGCCCGGGCGCTGGCCGTCGACCCGCAGATCCTGCTGATGGACGAACCGCTCTCGTCGCTGGACGCCCTGACCCGGGAACGCCTGCAGAACCTGATCCTCGACGTCTGGCAGCAGAAGCGGATCACCTCCGTGCTGGTGACCCACTCCATCGAGGAGGCGGTCTTTCTCGGTCGCCGGATCATCGTCCTCAGCCGTCGGCCAGGCCGGATCATCGCTACGGTCGACAACCCCGAGGCCGGCAATGCCGACTACCGCCAGAGCGAAGTATTTTTCCACAGATGCAGGGATTTACGAAAAATATTGAAGGGAGAGGATAATGGGCAGGAAGCGTGATATCCTGGTCGCCGCCGCCATCCTCCTCGTTCTCTGGCAGGTCGCGGCGATGCTGCTGCAGTCGATGGCGCTGCCGCAGCCATGGATGGTGGTGGCCGACATGGCAGCCAGGATCACCGACGGCAGCATCCTCGACGACCTCGCCATCAGCGCCATCCGTGCCCTGTGCGGCATCTTCCTGGCGCTGGCCGCCGCGGTGCCGCTCGGTCTCGCCGTCGGCGCCGAGGAAATTCTCGGCCGGCGGGTGCTGGAGCGGACCAGCCGCTCGGTGCAGCT
>CAYYWK010000763.1:0-1694 GCA_964475345.1 uncultured Desulfobulbus sp. | reverse complement strand
CTCCATCACCTGTGCGGCGATCCCCGACGGGCTGATGGAATCCGAGCTGTTCGGCCACGAACGGGGGGCCTTCACCGGTGCCGACCAGCGCCGCAAGGGCAAATTCGAGCTGGCCGACAACGGCACCCTGCTGCTCGACGAGCTGGGCGACCTGGCCGCCCCGCTGCAGGCCAAGCTGCTGCGGGTGCTCCAGGAAAGCCAGTTCGAGCGGGTGGGCGGCAGTCAGTCGATCCGGGTCGATGTCCGCATCCTCGCCTGCACCTCCAAGGATCTCGACGGGGAAGTCGAGGCCGGCCGCTTCCGCCGCGACCTGCTCTACCGCCTGCAGGTCATCCCGCTGAGGATGCCGCCGCTGCGCGAACACCGGGAGGACATCGAGGAGCTGTGCCGGGCCTTTCTCGAGGAATTCAGCACCCGCCACGGCCGGAGGGTGGCGATCTCAGCCTCGGCCACAGCCTGCCTGAAGCGCTACGATTTCCCTGGCAATGCCAGGGAGTTGCGCAATATCATCGAACGAGCCTCGGTACTCTGCCGGGGGACGGAGATCACCCCGGCCGACCTGCCGGCGGAGATTGCCGGAAGGGGCGGGCCGGCCACAAGCGATCTCAACCTCGCCGCCAGACTGGCCGCCGCCGAAAGGGAGTATATCCTCACCGCGCTGCGCGAGAGCGGCGGCAACCGCACCGAAGCGGCAAAACTGCTCGGCATCAGTCGGAAAAACCTCTGGGAGAAGATGAAAAACCTGGCGATCGAGTGACGCATGCCCGGACAGGCGGCGGGAGTGGAGAAATCCCCGGGCTCCCCTGTCTTTTCCCGTGCCGATGCTTAGCGTAAGAAAAAAGTGACCACCAACTCCCCCTTTCCAGGAAGCCCAGCCATGAACGCACCGGCACTTACGGACCCGCTGCTTGCCGACATCCGACACAATTGCGACATCTCCGACGCCCGCGACCACGGCATCTACTCCATGTGCACGATGGTCCTCAAGCTGCGCGGGCTGTACAAGTGGGAGAAGGGGCTGCAGCCCTGGGAGGAGCCGGAGTCCGCCGACCTGCTGGACTGGATCGAGGCCAAGGAGAACTACTGGGCGGGCATCGCGGGCGAAGACTACCGGCCGCTTTCGGTCAACGGTCAGGAGTTCGACCCGCTGGCCGTCGAGGAGATCAACGCCGGGCTGGGTGGCTCGCTGCATTACGGCGCCGGTTTCGGCCGGTCGATGAAGACGGTCTTTTTCCTGGCGGACAGCATCGGGGAGATGGTTGTCGAAGGCTGTCCGGTGACCATCCTCGGCCGCGAAGAGGCGCGGGAGATGGCCAGTCCGTTCGCGATGGTCCAGGACGGCCGGATCATCATCCGCCGCGAGGCGCTGCGCTTCTTTCTCTGGGACCAGGTGCAGGAGGTGCGCTCCTCCTGCCGGAAATCCCTGCAACAGGCCCTGCGGCATTACGACCTGCTGCATGGCGGCGTCCTCGATCAGCAACGCTTCCGTGATTCCCTCGACGCCATCGTCGATCAGGAAATGGGCCTGTTCATCCATCACGAGGTCGGCGAAATCCTCCAGTCCGACCTCCCCTCGGCAACGCTGCGGCAGATCATCGACCATTTTCCCGGTTCCGTCCTCGAATTCGTCGGCCGGGCGGTCAAGGACATCCTCGCCGACACCCACCCTCAGGGCCTGCTGGCCTGGGTTATCC
>CAYYWK010000762.1:0-1697 GCA_964475345.1 uncultured Desulfobulbus sp. | reverse complement strand
GTCTTGAAGGTAAGCATCGGCCACAGCTCGATCGGTTGCAGCCGGCACCGCCCTGGCCCGCAGACTGCAACAGATCGAGCTGTGGCCGATGCTTACCTTCAAGACCGCCAACCTGCGGATCAGCATGTGGTTCCTGGTGCCGGTTGCCCTCGCCACCGGCATGCTCGCCGCCACTATCGCGGTCGGCGGCTTCATCGGCGTACCCGGTCTGATGTACATCATCGGCGCAACCAGTATCGTCGCCAGCGCCACCGAACTGGTGATCGCCTTTGTCATGGGGCTTGGCGGCACCCTGGTGTGGGCCTACTACGGCTCGGTGGATATCCGCCTGGTCATGCTGATCCTTGCCGGCTCGCTGTTCGGCGTCCAGCTCGGGGCGATCGGCACCACCTACGTCAAGGATTACATGATCAAGTACGTCATGGCGGTCATCATGCTGATCGTCGCCGTCAGCCGATTTTTCGCCATTCCCAAGTATCTCAACGAGCTGCAAGTCACTTCCTTTGCTGAAGGCAGCGTCTCGCTGATGACCCAGATCAGTTTCGGCGTCATGTGTTTCGCCCTGCTGACCGGGGCCTCCATCATCCTCTACAACCTGTTCAAAGCAAGGAGTCTGGAACGGGCCGCCCTGGCGCGAGGTTGATCATGGCAAACGAACGCAAGACAGTGCTGGTGGCCGTCGATCCGAGCCCGGCCAGCCAGGCGGCCTTTCACCAGGCCCTGCGGCTGGCCTCCTCGATGCAGGCCAAGTTGATCGCGGTCTCGGTTACCCCTCGCTATGAAGGGAACATGCACCGCTGGAAGATCGATGACGCCGAAGAGTTCGACCTGCCGTTCAAGAAGTGTCTCAAGGAGGCCATTCACTACACAGCCTCGCTCGGCCAGTCCGTCACCACGATGCACCGCCGGGGCGAGCCGGCCGAGGAGATCGCCAACCTGGCAGAGGAGGAAGGGGCCGATCTGCTGCTGATGGGGTATCCGCGCCGATCCTACGTCGAGCGGGTGCTGCTGGGTCGAACCACCGCCAAGGTCATCGGCCTCTCTCCCTGCGATGTGCTGATGATCCCCGAGGATGCCGAGGTCAACTTCAGACGCATCCTTGTCGGGGTCGACGGCTCGCCGCACAGCATGGCGGCCGGCCAGCGGGCCCTGGAACTGGCGATGAGTTATGGCGGCGAGGTCCACGGACTGACCGTCCTCGACGTGCCGGTCGACCGCAGTCTCCTTTACGGTGTATTCGACGAAGCAAGGCACAAGAATTTCACAGCCTTGCAGGTTCTGGCACGACAGGGTGAAAAGCTGGGAATTCCCGTGCTCACAGAGCTTCGCGAAGGGGCGCCTTACGAAAAGATAGTCAAGTACAGCGAAGAAAAGAACATCGACCTGATTGTCCTGGGGTCATACGGCCGGACGGCCTTTCCACGCTTCCTGGTGGGAAGCGTCGTCGAGCGGGTGGCCGCTCTGTCGCCGCTGCCGACCCTGGTCGTCAAGAGAGTGAATGGCGGCCTGGGAATCGAGGCGGTCTGACTGAACCCGGCGACCGGCTGTCATCTGCTGGTGTTGTGGAAACGGAAGGGAACCAGGCCCGCCACGAGGGCCGACAGGCTCTCCGAACATGCATGGAGGTGCATTATGGAACCTATCGAAGTGTTTGCAATGGCCGTGCTGGTCATCTGTGCCATCCACCTGGCATCGAC
>CAYYWK010000761.1:0-1700 GCA_964475345.1 uncultured Desulfobulbus sp. | reverse complement strand
CGGCGGGGTGTTGACCTCCTGAGCGGCGGGGAACGGCGCTTTTGCCACCTCCTCGACCTCGGCTGCGGCACCGGCCTGGTGGGTGCCGCCTTCCGGGATATCTGCGTCTGCCTCACCGGGGTCGATCTCGCAGAGGCGATGCTTGCCATAACTCGCGAAAAGGCAATCTACGACCAGCTGGTGGCGACCGGCATCCTGCCGTTTCTTATGGCGACGGGCACGCGTTACGATCTGGTGACGCTGGCCGACGTGCTGATCTACCTGGGCGACCCGGAACCGGTGCTGGCGGCAATCGCCGGGGTGGCGGAGGATGATGCGCTGCTCTGTTTCTCTGTGGAGACCGGTGATACCGCAACCTACCGCCTGCAGCAGACAGGCCGGTTCGCCCACAGTCCGGCGCACATCGCCGCTGTTGCCGGGAAAACCGGCTGGAAGATCCGCCACAGCGAGAGTGTTCGCCTGCGGCGGGAAGGGGATGGCTGGATCGACGGCGGGCTCTATTTCCTTGTGAAGGCCCAGCCTGACCGGATGTGACCGGCCGGATCGCCGTCTGTCTCTAGAATCCCGAGAGAATCTGCGACTGCAGTTCCTCGTCGCCGAGGTCGTTGTTGGCGATCAGAACCCCGCCGAGATGGCGGCAGACCAGGTCGACCAGGCAGGCCTCGATCCGCTCGCTGCGCCTGCCGTCGGCTGCCATATAGCGGTCGAAACGGTCCGCCCGGCCGGTGGCCAGCCGCTCGGCGATGCGCCGCTTACGAATATGGTCCTCGACATCGAGGACGATGATATGGGCGTGGGTCTCCTCGCGCAGCCGGGCGAAGGTCCGCTGCAGATAGGGCGGGAGGTCGACCGGGCCGGTGGTGCGGCGGTGGCCGAAATGGAAGGCCAGGCCGCGCAGGGCGTTGTGGCCGACCACCACCAGCTTGCCCGCCGGGGGGCTGAACCTTCGCAGGTCCCGGCGGATCACCAGGTCGATCAGCCGGGGCAGCAGCGGGGCGAGCAGGGTGTACAGGGAGAGGAAGAGGATTTCCTGGAAGGTGTCCAGGCCGCTTTTTCCGGTGCTGCTGGCCTCCCTGGTAACTTTGCCGGAGAAGAAGCGCCGGCGTTTTTCCACTGTGCCGCCGGCCCGCCGGATCATCGCCTCGATGATGACGGCGACGTGGTCCTTGCCGGAGGCGTCGGTGCCGAGCAGCAGGATCACGTCCGGAAACCGGTGCGGGGGAAAGGAGGTGGCGGGCATGGATGGCTCTCCTGGCGAAGGCGAAATCGGTAGAGGTGGCGCTGTCGCCCGAATCGGCGCAGCAGAGGGCTGTCAGCGCGATTATAGCCGCTGCAGGGGAATTTGTCCTCTGCCGAAAGTAGTGTATAGTGAAGGTGTCCAGCCCAGACGAACCCGCAGCCGATGGCCGCAGGCTTCGCCGAACCGCCCCTGCAACCCCTTTCCAGGATAGGCTATGAGTCCAGGCAGCCTGCAGAAGCCGAAAGTGGCCACCCATATCGATTTTCAGGCGATGACCGAGGTCTTTGCCGGGGCTGCGCGTGACGAGCGGCAGTTTCTCTTCGAGCACGAGGTCTACACCCTGCTGCACCACCTCGGCTCGGAGACCCCGCCGCGCTGCCGGCTGCTCTCGGCAGACGACCGACCCGGCGACGAGGATCTGCTGGCCCTGCCCGGGGACAGGGTGGTGCTGAAGATTGTT
>CAYYWK010000760.1:0-1700 GCA_964475345.1 uncultured Desulfobulbus sp. | reverse complement strand
ACAGATATACTCCATCGGTCCGTTTGAGCCAGATCAAGTCAGGAATTGTATTCACCAGAGTCTGGAACAGTGATTCTCCCTCCCGGAGCTCCTTTTCAGCCGCTTTCCGTGCCGTGATATCCGCATAGGTGACGACTACACCGTAATTCTCCAGGTTCAGAGGCGCTGCCGTTACGCTGATCCAGATGACCGTCGAATCGGGTTGAACGATCCCCATTTCGACATTTTCAACCACGCGTTTCTCCTGCAACGTCCGTGTGCTTGCGTATTCAGCAACCGGCATGGATGACCCATCCGGGCGGATGATGAGCCACTCCGCGCCATCGATCTTCCGTCCCTCGTGTTCCTCCTTGGGGACGTTCAATATCCTGGTGGCCGTGGCATTGGTTTCAACAATCCGGCCATCCTGGTCAGAGACTGTAATCCCCAGAGGAAAGGAGTTGAAGAGAACGCGATATTTCTCCTCGCTTTTATGTATTGCCTTTTTGGCACTCCGCAGGCGGATCACTGCACCCAGAAGCATTGATGACAGCCCCAGCAGGAGAATAATCGTCGCAACAGAGGGGATCAGGACGTTTCGGTGGCTGTCCCAGAAGGACATCGGTCTATTCACAACCAAGGCTTCTTCCGGCCAGAGATCTGCAGGGATTTTAAATCGCTGAAGTTCATCATAGTCAAGGATGCTCCGAGAGTGACTCTCTTCCACGGCAATTCGATCCGGATCTTCGCCCTGAAGAACACGCACTGCAAGTCGGGCAGCCTGGCGGCCGTGTTCTTTGCCTTCCAGCAGCAATCCACCCATGATGCCGAACCCAAGACGAGTTTCGTGCATGGCATAGACCGGTGCTGGACTGAGGGAGGAGATCAGACGAGTACTCTCCTCCCTGGAAAAGGTGCGGCCGGCTTTATCAGTAACGTAGGTCAGTATCAGGACCAGCCCGTTTTCCGGCATGTTTTTAAGCTCTTCACCCAACGCATCAAAAGAAACGTCAGCCGAATAGTCGATACGCAGTTTGCCCGCAAACTGGGCAAGGGCCGTCTCGGCCTCTTTTCGAACCGCCAGACCGCTGGCCGTGTAATCGTGGACGGCAAGGACCCTAGACACCTTGGGATGCATCGCCAGTGCCATTTTCAAGGTACCAGCCACATCCTGCCGCTCAATGACACCGGTGATTTTTTTTCTGCCCGCGATCATTTCCGGACGAAACCCATTGATGCCGGCAAAGACTACCGGCACACCGGGAAACAGTTCGGCGGGGTTCATGGTGATCAGGGTGAGGGCGGGATTGTCCAGGGCAATAATCAGGTCAATCCTGCGGTCATGATACTTGTGGAGCAGGTAGTCTTTCAGAAAATCAAGATGTGCCGGCGATGGATACCGTTTTGCGTCGAGTGCCTCGACGAGAGGAACAAGAGTGGGGTACTGCGTCAGCAGCTCGCTGATAATTCCAGCAATTTCATTGTCTGTCCAGTCTTCCCCCTGATGGTATGAATTGAGAACCAGGATATTCGGATGTTTCTCTTCAGCGAGAGCATATCCAGAAGAGATGAGAACCATACAGTGCAGAACCATGAGCGTCAGTGAGCACTTCACGCTGCGAATGGTCATCTTCAGGCCCCTCCGTTGCAAGAGAACGTTGCGTGCTATCGTGATGCCCGCCTGGAGATTCTCCAGTGTAGTGGTCTGTTCAGCTCCCGCG
>CAYYWK010000759.1:0-1705 GCA_964475345.1 uncultured Desulfobulbus sp. | reverse complement strand
CGGGCCGATACTGCCGGCGAATGGACCAAGGACCTGGCCTGGGCCAGGGATATCCTCGAGCAGTATTTTGCCGTGGTGAGCGGAGCGGAGCAGGTGGAACAGGCCCAGGCCGTCTTTCTCAGCGTCGAGCCGCCTGCCGGTGATGGTGCCGGAGACCGGATCCCCTACAGCCGGCGCGGTTCGTGTCCGGTATCGTTTGAGAATTTCGCCGCGCTGGCGAAGCGGCGGCGTTCGGTGCGCTGGTTTCTGCAGACCGAGGTTCCCCATGTCCTGATTGACAAGGCGGTGGAGATCGCCGCCGAATCCCCCACGGCCTGCAACCGGCAGCCGTTCTTCTACCGCTTCTTTGACGAGCCGGGGGCCCTCCGGCAATTGCGCCCGCTGCCTCTGGGAACGGCAGGGTTCGGCCACAACATTCCGATGATCTGCGCGGTGGTCGGCGACCTCTCCGCTTATTTCGGCGAGCGCGACCGTCACGGCATCTATGTCGACGCCTCGCTGTCGATCATGTCCTTCATGTATGCCCTCGAAACCCTGGGACTCAGCTCCTGCCCGCTCAACTGGGCGGATATCGAGGCACTGGAGAAACGTGCGGAGAAGATGCTCGGCCTGAAGCTGCACGAACGGATCATCATGTTCATCGCCATCGGCTACCCTGATCCCCAGGGGCTGGTCGCTTTCTCGCAGAAGAAGGATCTGCCCAGCCTGCGCAGCTACAACCAGCCGAAGCTGCAGGCGGATTGAATCCGTCACCGGTTGGATTACCGGTGCTCAACACAGACACAGAGCTGAACCAGAGAAGAGGAGCGTTATGCACGTCACATTTCACGGGGCGACCCGGGAGGTCACCGGTTCCTTCCACACCCTGTCTGCCGATAAGGATCTGGTCCTGCTCGATTGCGGACTTTTTCAGGGCCGCCGCAAGGAGACCGAGGAAAAGAACCGGGTCCTCGAGGTCGCCCCTCAGGCGATTACCAATGTCGTCCTTTCCCATGCCCATATCGACCACTCGGGGCGCCTGCCGATGATCACCGGCGGGGGTTTCAAGGGACGCGTCTTCAGCACCCGGGCCACGGCCGACGCCTGCGCCTACCTGCTGCGGGACGCAGCCAAGATCCAGGAGGGCGATGCGGCCTACCTGAACTACAAGACCGCCCGCAACTTTCTCGCCAAGGTGCAGGCCGGCACTACCGAGGTCCGGCTGTCGAAGGAGGAGCTGCACGAGATCGGCCTGCGCCTCAGGACCCAGAGCCAGAGCCTCAACGTGCCGCTGATCGAGAATATCCTGCGCCAGCATCAGCTGGAGATTATCCGGCCGCTCTATTCGATCCAGGATGCCGAAGAGGCGCTGGAGTTTTTCGAGGGGGTGCCGTACCGGCACCCGGTCGTTATCGGCAACGATCTGACCTGCACCCTTTACGAGGCCGGGCATATCCTCGGTTCGGCCATGGCCGTCATCCACCAGGGGACCGGGGGGCAGCGGCGGACGGTGATGTTCACCGGAGATATCGGGCGGTTCGGCAAACCGATCACCGAGGACCCGACATTGCAGTTTGCCGAGGAAGACCGTGACATCGACCTGCTGATCATGGAAAGCACCTACGGCGACCGCCTGCATGACCCGGTGGTCGACATGAAACCGGCTCTTTGCAAGGTCGTCGAGGAGACCTACGCCCGGGGCGGCTCGGTGCTGATCCCGGCCTTT
>CAYYWK010000758.1:0-1708 GCA_964475345.1 uncultured Desulfobulbus sp. | reverse complement strand
GTTGAGACCACAGCCAGCAGTCGACCTGTCTTCACCTCCATTGCAACGACCGCCCCTGCTTTCTCACCTATCTCCATCAGGCTCTCAGCCGCCTGCTGCAGATCGACATCGATTGTTAAACGTATTTCCCGCCCCGGCATAGGGTCGTCGCTCTTCAACAACTTTCGTTCAAAGCCCTTTGCATCAACCTCTGAATAATTGTTCCCCTTCTCTCCTCGCAGATCAGCCTCCCGAAGCTTCTCGAGCCCCATTTTTCCGATGAGGTCACCTCCGCGATAGATATTCTTGTCGCCTTCTTCAAGTTCGGTCTTGCTGATCGCACCAAGATAGCCAATGACATTGGCAGCAAGATCCTGGAAATGGAAAACCCGCACCGGCTGCACTTCGATCCGTATGCCCGAGAAATCCTTGTTATGGTTTTCCTGGTAGGCGAGATTCTTCCTATCAATATCCTCCTTCAGGCGCTTGGGAAGATACCTTGGCGTACCCGAGGCCTCTCGAACCCTGTTCCACAAAACGGAAAGATCCTCGTTAAGGATCGGCGCCAGACGCTTGAGCACGTCATCGATATCCTTGGAATCCTCCCGCATCAGCACGACGTTGAACGCCGGCCGGTTGGTGACAATCTCCCTGCCTTTGCGATCGAGGATATGGCCGCGAGGTGCAGCCACCTGGCGAATGCGCACCCGGTTGGAGTCAGCCCTGTTTCGGTATTCTTCGCCATGGGAGATCTGCAGTGACCACAGACGAAGGATGATCAGCGAAAAGAAGACCACGACGAGCACCATGACAACCCCCACGCGACGTCGCAGGCTGTCGAGCGCTGTTTCATCGCGCTCGGTGATCTCGTCCTGTTCCTTTGAAAACAGCTCTTTGAAGATCATTTGGAAACCATATCGATGCCAGTTCTCAACTTCGTCGTTTCAAAGGACGAGGTTGTGTCTTTCTCTTCTTCAGAAAATCCTTCAGAGCATTCAGCAAGACAAAACAGGGGATGGTGGCAAACAGCAGGATGCCGGTCTCCGCAAACAGCTTGCCCCACGACCACTCCGGCAGCAGTTGCGGTTCGGAAAAGGCATAGAGGGTGTATCGAACCAACTGAACAATACAATAACTGAGGCCGACCAGTGGAATCTGGTACATGGATTCCCGCAACGGGTTGTTCGTCGTCAAGGCCTTCAGGCTGACAAAGACAGCAAGGCACTCAAGGGGAAATATCCCGAGATCAATGCCCGTCAAGACGTCCATGATCCATCCCAGCGAGAAAACAAGTATTAACCCTGGAATCCAGGCGAAATTGTATGCCGTATAGGCGACAAGAATATAAATGAAGTCAGGCCGCCCCAGCCAGGAGGGAAATGAATGCAGAACTGTGGTTTCCAGTACGATGAGCAGAACACCAAGCAGGAAAAAACAGAAGGTCAGCACATGCAACCCTTGTTACTCGGCCGTCAGGTTCATCTCGCGCAGGATTTTCTGCCTGTCGGTCGGATCGATGAAAACGTATTCCAGTTTCTGAAAATCAACAGCCGGCTGAACCTCGATCTCCAGGAACATTCCCCGCTCTTTCTCACGCACTGCCGATACTGTGCCAAGAGGCACGCCAGGGGCAAAAACACCGCCGATGCCGGCAGTAACAACCTGATCGCCCTCGCTCACATCGGTCTTCTTCAAGACATAATTGAGGACAAAGCCTTTTTCTCCGGCC
>CAYYWK010000757.1:0-1710 GCA_964475345.1 uncultured Desulfobulbus sp. | reverse complement strand
GTGCAGTTTACCGCGGCAAAAACAACCATCAGCAGCTTGCCTGCGACATCGGAGGAGCGGAAGTTTTCACTCAATCTCGATGAGGGCAGGACAGGCTCGGCAGCCGTCGAGGAGGCAGCCAAAAGACGCGACATCCAGCGCGACAAAGAGCGACACGGGCAGCACAACCATCATATTATCGAGAACATGGGTGCAGCCATTCTCGGCAGGCGAATCCGAATCCGTCAGTCGACCCGAGCCGGCGCCCTGGCTGCAGGCCTCGGGACAATGGATCGATTCACTGCTCCCCGGCCTTTCAATGCGAGGTTTTCCGGAGTGACTGTTGCCCTGGAAACCGACACCTTCGTTTTTCGCTCCAATGGCTCCATTACCACGGGCGATGGTCGGGAGATCGAATTTGCCATGAACCTTTCCGTCTCCCGGACGAGCACGACTGTCTCGATGGCCGAGTCCGGGTTTCCCTGGCTCATCGACCCTGTGGTGCTGTCTTTCGAGGACGGTATTGACAGTCTGGGCCAGACAACATTTCTCTTCGACCTCGACGGGGACGGGACGGAAGAGGAAATCAGCGGTCTGCAGAGTGGCAGCGGTTTTCTCGCCCTCGACCACAACAGGGACGGAAGGATCAATGACGGATTTGAGCTCTTTGGCCCGCTCACCGGATCAGGGTTTGGAGAACTGTCGAACTACGATGACGATGCCAACGGCTGGCTTGATACCCGTGATCCGGCATTCGATCAGCTGATGGTCTGGTTGAACGTCGGCGGCGACAACGAGAGACTGGTGTCCCTCCGCGAAGCAGGTGTTGGCGCACACTCACTCTCAGCCCTGTCGACAGACTTCGTCATGAAAAAGAGTGATGGCTCGGTATTGGGAAACATCGCCAGAGCTGGTCTGTTCTTCATGGAAAACGGCGAAGTGCGCTCCATGCAGGAAATCGATCTCGCTGCCCGGCAGCTCTCCGGCCCGGCGAACGATGGTGATGAAGATCGGTGGTCTGTCGCCGCAGACTCTGGCCGCACCGCCTCCAGCGCCTCGCCGCGCCTCGATACCATCGAAGACGCGATCGTAGTCCTGCAGCGGCTTATCATACGGCAAAGGAATCACATGCTGAGTTTTACGCAGCGGGCGCTTGTTCCAGAGGAAAACAAAAAGTCATTGCTCGATAGATTCTGGCAATGGCAAGAGGAAAACGATCGGACGAAGCGTGCCTGACGATCTGCACATGCCCTGGGGATCTTCTCGTATCCCTGTCCATCAGCAGTGAACATTGCCGCCTTTCTGCGTCCTCAATCAGCTGAAAATCCCAGGATCTTTGTGGTGTCGTCGGCGGGGTGCCCATGCAACCCAGCCCACTCCTGGTGCACCGCTCGTTCGATGCTGCGCAGCACACCGAACAGCGGATCGTACTCCTTCCCGGTCAGACCCGAAAAGGCTTTGACCATGCCGTCGACCTCCAGCAGCGGTTGCCGGCCCTTCTTTTCTTCCGTCTGCGGCACGAACGGTCGGTTGTCGTAGCAGATCTTTTCCAGATCGGCCTGATGCAGGACAAGGGGTGCACCATCGCCGGCACCGATCGGTCCCAGGAAGAAATTGCACGGGACAACGACACCGATCCGGTTACGCTCCTGGCGGTGCTTTCACCGCTAACCGAAGGGGGCAGGTATTGATCAGGCCGGCCGCACCGATCAAAAAATCATGGGAAAATAC
>CAYYWK010000756.1:0-1714 GCA_964475345.1 uncultured Desulfobulbus sp. | reverse complement strand
CCATGTAGGCGGACGCGAACAGCGACAGCCCGACGATGGCGCGCATCAGCTTGTCGAGGTTGACACCGTTGGGCAGGAACAGCGGCAGCATGACGCTGGCCATGAACAGCACGGTAATCAGCGGCACGCCGCGCCAGAGCTCGATGAAGGCAATCGATACGGTCCGAACCGCGGGCAATTCCGAGCGCCGCCCCAGCGCCAGCAATATGCCGAGCGGCAGAGAAATCACGATGCCGGTTACCGCAACCACCAGCGTCACCAGCAACCCGCCCCAGTTGGTGGTCTCCACGGGTTCGAGCCCGAACACCCCGCCGGCCAGCAGGTAGAAGGCAATGACCGGATAGGCGACAAGCAGGAACAGGGCGTTCAACTGCTTTCCTGGGACATTGGGCATCAGCATCGGCGCCAGTCCCAGCGCCCCGATCACGATCACCGCAACGGGCCGCCAGCGCTCGTCGATGGGATAGAAGCCGAAGATCCACTGCGGGAACTTTTCCCACACGAAGGGCCAGCAGGCACCAGCCCCCTCGAAGGCGCATGCCGTGCGGTCGGTTCCGGTCCATGCCGCGCGCAGCACCGCCCAGTCCAGCACGGACCAGATGAGATAGGCGAGGAACAGCCCGAGCAGCAGGGTGAGAAGGCTGCTCCACAGGTTGGGAAACAGGTTTTCGCGCAGCCAGCCCACCGGGCCGGACGTTCCCGCCGGCGGCGGTCGCAGCGGCGCGTCGGTGTCACGGACATAGGCGATGCTCATGCCATCACCTCACCACCAGCCGGTTGCGTGCGTTGAACCAGTTCATGAAGCCTGAGGTGAGCAGGCTGAGCGTCAGGTAGATCACCATCCAGATCAGCACCACCTCGATGGCCTGCCCGGTCTGACCGAGGATCGTGCCGCCGGTGGAGACCAGGTCAGGATAGCCGATGGCAACGGCGAGCGAGGAGTTCTTGGTCAGGTTCAGGTACTGGCTGGTCAGCGGCGGGATGATCACCCGCAGCGCCTGGGGCAGCACCACAAGCCGCATGGCGAGGCCGGGCTTGAGCCCCAGCGCCGAGGCCGCCTCACTCTGCCCCTTCGAGACAGCGGCGATGCCGGCGCGGACAGCTTCTGCGATGAAGGCGGCGGTGTAGATCGACAGGGCGAGCAGCAGTGCCATGAATTCAGGCACCAGGGTCATGCCGCCTGAAAATCCGAAGTTGCCCCTGACCGGATGATCGAAGCTGACCGGCCAACCCGCGGCCGCGAAGAACAGCACGGGAAGCGCCACATACAGGAGTGCCGCCAGCAAGCCGGTTGGCGGTTTCCGGCCGGTCGCTTCCTGCCGCCGCCGCCCCCAGCGGAGGATGAACACCGACAGCACGACGGCGGCCATCAGGCCAACCCAGGCCATCCATGCACCCGGCCCGAACTGCGGCGCCGGCAGTGTCAGCCCCTTGTTGGAAAGCGACGCCGATCCGATGGTGATTGCGTCACGGGCTTGCGGCAGCGGCGACAGCACCAGCCGGTACCAGATGAAGAGTTGCAGCAGCAGTGGAATGTTGCGCATGGTCTCGATGTAGGCGGCGGCCATGCGTGAGGCGAGCCAGTTGCGCGACAGCCGCATCAGCCCGATCACCAACCCCAACACCGTGGCCAGCACGATGCCGATGGCGGAAACCAGCAGCGTGTTGACCCACCCCACCATCAGGGCGCGGGCGTCCTTGTCCTCGCCAGACG
>CAYYWK010000755.1:0-1717 GCA_964475345.1 uncultured Desulfobulbus sp. | reverse complement strand
GGTGTGATGGGTGCATCGTGCCGCGGAACCAGGAGAAATAGACGCCGGCCAGGCACAGCGAGGCCGAGATGAAATAGACAGTGTGGACACTGTGCAGGAACAGGTCGAAAATTGCCGGCGTGATGGCCTGACGACCGACAACCATGGCCAGAACGACTGTGGCCATGGCCATGCTGAACATTTGCCCGAGCAGACGCATGGTGGCAACGGCACCGGAGGCCAGTCCATAATGGCGTTTCTCCACTGCCCCCATGATGGCGCTCATGTTGGGTGAACTGAAGAGGGCGAAACCGGTACCGAGCAGGAGCAGATTGGCGACAATCAATGGGATGGGGGTTTCACCGTCCAGTGAGGTGAACAGCAGCATGCCTGTTGCGGTGGTGATCATGCCGGCAGTGGCGATGAGGCGGGGTTCGACGCGGTCGGACAACCGGCCGGCGGCCGGCGAAAGCAGCGCCATCATAATTGGCTGCGCCATCAGTATGGTGCCTGCGGCCTGGGGAGTCAGGCCTTTGATGTACTGTAGATAGAGACTGAGCAGGAAGGTGACGGCAAAGCTGGCGGAATAGTTGAGCAGCGCAGCCAGGCTGGAGAAGGCGAAAACCTTGTTACCGGAGAACAGCTGCATGTCGAAGACCGGAAAGCGGGCTGCCAGCTGGTGGCGGACAAAAAGGAAGAGGAGCAGCAAACCGGTACAGGTCAGCGTGATGCCGATTGTCTCGGGCAGTCGGGATGCGCCATAGATCAAGGCAAGGATGGCTGATGCGTAGAGCAGGCAGCCGCCTATGTCGAGGCGTTGGCCCGGCTCCCCCAGCCATTCTCCGCGGAGGTGGGAGAGCGTCAGAATGATCGAAAAGAGGCCGAGAGGGAGCATGATCACGAAAATGCTGCGCCAGCCGAAATGCTGGGTCAGCATTCCGCCGACGAAAGGGCCGACTGACAGCCCAATGTACACGGCGGCGACATAGAAACCGATTACCCGGCCACGTCGATTGGGTGGGAAGATCGAGGTGAGGATTGCCATACCGGTGGTAACGAACATTGCCGCACCGAAACCCTGGATCGCTCTGGTGGCGATCAGCAGGGCCGCGGAATCGACGAAGATCGCAGCGCCGCAGCCGATCGTGTACACGCCCAGCCCTGTGGTGAAGACTTTTTTCCGTCCATGGATATCGGCGACCTTGCCGGCAGGGATGAGACCGACGGCCACAGCCAGCAGATAGGCAGTGGCAAT
Organism: uncultured Desulfobulbus sp.; assembly: GCA_964475345.1. Lineage (GTDB taxonomy): Bacteria > Desulfobacterota > Desulfobulbia > Desulfobulbales > Desulfocapsaceae > Desulfoprunum. The sequence goes on along the minus strand of CAYYWK010000755.1, from coordinate 483 downwards.
CCAGCTGAGCTGGACGGCATCCATTCCAAGGTCTGCCTGGATGGTCGGCAGGGCGACATTTACCGACGAGATCATGAACGGCCCTATGAATGAAGTCAGGGTGGCGACGATGAGGGCCGATCGTTCGAGTGTGGCTGAAGATTGTTCTGAGGGCTGCATGGCAATACCTGGTCCGGGTGAGGTGGCGGTTGCTGTCCATCGACGGAGAATCTAGCCTACTGCTGACGGAAGAAAAAAACAATTCGCCTTTGCGGCGTTTCGAACAGGAGGTGTATTCCTGATGGTCGTCTGCAGGTGGCGTGGACACCGCCGGATGATTGGAACTGGCATGCCGGCAGCGGAGTTCCAGGGTGCGGGTAGGTGATATATCTGGTAAAGCATTGAACTGTGCCGTGCCTGTCAGTTCCCCTCGTCTCCATGGCGGGGGAACTGTATGTCCACTTTTTGCGGCCTGCGGCCCGAATCCCGGGGGATCAATCCGCC
>CAYYWK010000754.1:0-1720 GCA_964475345.1 uncultured Desulfobulbus sp. | reverse complement strand
CACCTGTGCTGGCAGAGCGAAGCCGGAGAGGATGAGAGCCAGGATGCCGATGGTGCGGATGTACTGCATGGTGTCCTCCTGATGTGTGTGGAATGTGCTGCCGTCAGGCCACGGTGGCAACGGCGGGTCTGTTGTGATGGAACATGGCGATATCCTCGCTGATCATCCCCATCTGCTCGTTCAGCCAGTGCGGGTCCTCCCTGCCCTGCCTGAGGCAGACCAGCCGCGATGAAAGGGACTGGGCTTCCACTAGGTCGTGGGTGACCCAGAGAACGGGCAGCTGCCGCTCCTCCTGGATTTCCTTGAGAATGATGCGGATTGCCCTGCGACTGGCGATATCGAGAGCGGAAAACGGCTCGTCGAGAAGCAGCAGTCCCGGACGGCGAGCCAGGACCTGGCAGAGAGCGGCCCGCTGCCTTTCCCCTCCTGAGATTGCATCAGGTCTCTTCCTGCGCAGATGGCCTATGCCCATCCTGTCCAGGAGGTCGAGGGGCTGGTTTTCGCCGGGGGCGGCGAAGCGGATGTTCGCTTCAAGAGTCATGTGCGGAAAGAGGCCGTATTCCTGGAAGAGGAAGCCGACCCGGCGGGCCTGGGGCGACAGCCTCCGGCCCTCGGCTGGATCGTCCCAGCACTCGCCGGCGAAGGTGACAAAACCTTCGCTGATGCTCTCCAAACCGCACAGACAGCGGAGCAGCGTTGTCTTTCCGGATCCGGAAGGGCCGGTCAACACGGTGGTTTCACCCGGCGGGCAGGATATCCTGAGGGAGAGGGTGAAACTGCCGAGATGCCTGACCACGGAGGCGGATAGGCCTTCAGTCAGCGAATACCCGTGAGGGGCGGAACATGTCTGATCGGGTCGGTTGCCGCTGATCATCCGAAGAGCATCCGCACATCCTGGTTAAGGCCGGCCTGGATGACGATCGCCTTGACCAGGTTGGCGGGGCAGGTCACCATCGGGCAGTGCCCTGAAGTCAGGGCCAGCATCGGCCATCCGTATTCCCCCGCCTTGCCGGCCATTGCCCGGATGAAAGGGCTCGTTGTCTCCTGGCAGCTGACATAGCTGGTTCGGACGCGGAGCGGGTCGAAGGGGTCTGGAAAGGGCGTCGTGAAGGCCCGACCCGGAAAAGGCCGCAGGCGCTTTGCGAACCATTCGGCTTCTTTGCCGTCGACCCCGAAAACCGGGAGCGGCCATGGGGCGATGGAGCCGTCATCCCGGCGGTGTTTTTCCAGCATCTGCATGAAAGGTTCCCCGGCGATATAGGCGAAGGACCGGCCCTGTTCGGGAATGATCGCATCGACAAAGACGGCATGGCGGACCCGCCCGGGAATCCGCATCATCACAGCACTGCAGATCATGCCGGAGAAGCTGTGGGCGACAAGGATCACATCGCTGAGATCCTCTATCTCGACATATCTGACGACCTCGTCGATAAAGGCGGCCAGATCTCCCCCCTTCGCATTGACCGGGCTGAGATAACCGCAGCCGGAAAGGGTGGGGGTATGGACATCGTTACCGTTGCGGGCGAGAATGTCGGCCACCTGCCGCCAGACCCAGCCGCCCTGAAATGCTCCGTGAACAAAGAGAAATGTCGACATGATCAGATACCCAGGGTTTCGGCGTTAAGTTGGGGGTGGGGCTGCTGCTGGGGTTGCGGCGCAAAGCGGTCGTCACTGCGATGGTGCACCGCGTTGCGGGATTTTCCCTCGATCCAGCCGAAAC
>CAYYWK010000753.1:0-1720 GCA_964475345.1 uncultured Desulfobulbus sp. | reverse complement strand
AAGGCCCACGGCCGGTCATCTCCTCAATGCCAATTTCGGAGCGCCACCCGCCCATGTCTCCCATGCGAACCTGCGTAACCCCCGATGGCCAGTTCCGCTACGGCGTCCACAAGCCGGCCTACACCGTCGCCAACCTCCGCCAGGACAGCCGTGATCAGCATCTCGGCAGCGACGATGCCGGCAACCGCGTCACCAACGCCGCCAACTTTCCGCAAGGCAACGTCGAGGTGACGGCCGCCGACTGGATCTTCGAGATCCCCAATGCCCTGCCGTTCAAAGGCAGCACGTTCATCGACAAGGAGTGGGCCGACGCCAGCGCCCGCGACCCGGAGCGGATCAGGATCGCCGCACCGCCGGCGCTATCGCTGCACGATCGGTTGAAGACCGACGGCATCGGCCCGGAACTGATCGACCGGCTGCCGGCCCCGCTGCAGCTGGCCCTGGCAACCACCTCCAGCGATCCTGACGACCTGCTCAGGCTGGCCCGGATCAGCTGCGCCTTCGAATGCGGCGCCGATGGCGTCCCCATCGGCCTCAAGCATGCGCGACGCGCGGATGGTTCGCTGCGTCCCATCATCCACGATCACCTGCTCTACGAGGCGGTCGCCAACAACCCGGCCCTGCCGGACAGCTGGAAAATCGTCATGGTCATCCGTCCCGGGGCCCAGGGGAGAAGCGAGATCGTCGGCGAGTGGCCGGCAGACGCCAGCACCCACGTCTTCGAATACCTGCGGCGCAACTCCTATATCGCCGGCGGCCATTACGCCGCCAACCTGGCCGACGACGCCATCAGGTACGCCATCGGCGATCTCGGGAAGGGCGACATGCTGGCCCTCAGGCATCTGTATTACCAGCGCACCTTTGTCCGCCTGGCCGCCGGACTCGGCCTGCCTCTACCGGACGGTCAGCGGGCGCTGACGGCAGACGAGCTTGAAGACCTGCGCCTGGCGGTCTGCGGGCAGCTGGCAACCGGCAGGCGACCGCCGGCTTCGGCGACGCTCTGGGGCTGGAATTTCGGGTTCGACTACGCCCCAACCGGTTACCGGCTGCACGCATCGCACCAGCAGGTGCACCAGCAGTATGCGCTGCTGCCCGAAGAGGTCGACTGCTATCACCGGGGCTGCACCGCCGTCGCAGGCCGCATGCCTGCCTTCGGATGCGGTGACATGATCGCCGAAGTCATCGACCAGTACCGGCGGGAATACGGCTGCGATTTTTTCGCCGACTACCAGCGGGCCATCGCCGGCAACCGGCGCATGGACGGCAGGAACGACCTGGAGAGCGACCTGGTGGTCTGGAGCGACAGGCACGCCATCCTCTTCGTCCCCAAGGCCCAGACCTCGCAGTGGGAACTGCAGCTGATGACGAGGGTCACGGACCGTGGAGGAAGCATCGGCAATATCGTCGAGGCGGACAGCGAGGTCAGGCGCTCGCTGGACAACGGCATACTGGCGGCCCAGAAAGCGCTGGCAGGCCTGGGGGCGAAAATGGTCACCTCCATCGAGTACCCGAAACGGCTCGCCCGGGACATCAACCAGCCGCTGCTCCATGCCTTCCTGCCGCGCCTGCCGGAATCGCCGGGGGCCTTCAGCGAGGCGCAGCTGCGGTTCATCAACGGCCACTACCCCGAGGATTTTGCCGCCGCCTGCCGTAGACAGCTGGCCTGACAGGGGCCAGCAGCCGGTCCGCCTTAACCCTCGATAATGCTGAGGTTCAGCTG
>CAYYWK010000752.1:0-1722 GCA_964475345.1 uncultured Desulfobulbus sp. | reverse complement strand
TGGGCCAGCGCCGAGGTTGGGCGGGTCGGTGAAGAAATTCCTGCCGGTGACGGAATCGAGACCGGCGCCGGCGGCATGCTGCAGGTTGACCTGGGTGCTGATCTCGTAAGCCAGCCGGTCGAGGTCGTTCTGCAGCGCGGGGATGAAGCTGTCGCGCATCTCCACCAGTCCCTGCATCTCGCCGCCGAGGTTGTTCAGACCGATATCCCGGACGACGCCGCCGGCATGCAGCTGGAGGTCCAGGTTGGCGCCGACGGTCACCGCCTCGATGGACATCGCCTGGTTGCCCTGGACCAGCGGCAGACCGCCCGGCAGCTGCACCGCCAGCATCCCCCGGTTGTCCTCGTAGGTCTTGACGCCGAGCGCCTGGGCGAGTTCACGGGCCAGCATGTCCCGCTGATCGCGGGCGCTGTTGGCGGTCTGGCCGTGGATCTCGATGCTGTAGATGCGGTCGTTGAGATCGGCGATCTCCGAGATCTTCGAATTGAGGTCGACGACTTTCGAGATGATCGTATCGTTGATGTTTTCCTTGACCGTGTTGAGGTCGTTGACGGTGTTGTTGAACTCGGTGGCGAGGATCTGGCCGCGCTGGATGACGATGTCGCGCAGTACCAGGTCGCTCGGGCTGGCGGACAGTTCCTGCCAGGCGTCAAAGAAACGGTCGACCTCGGTGGCGATGTTCTCTTCGGTGATGTTGAAGACGCCTTCCAGTTCGGAGAGCGAGCGACTTTTACCGTTGAAGAGGCCGTAGCTGATGGCCTTGTCCTGCAACTGGTTGGTGACGAAGACGTCGTGTTCGCGCTGGACGTCGGTGACCTTGACGCCCTGGCCGATGAAGAAGTCGCCGAAGTTCATCGCCGGGTAGGGGGTCAGCGTCGTCTGCTGGCGCGAGTACCCTTCGGTGTTGACATTGGAGATGTTGTTGCCGATGACCTCGATGGATTTCTGGTTGACCTCGAGCGAGGTGCGGGCGGAGTTGAGGGCGGTGACGAGTCCTGCCATGGCTTACACCTTGCCGGATAACAGTCGGCCGTTGATATGGGAGGCGACGCTGGCGGCGCTGGCCGAGTAGGTTGAAGTGACCGTCTTGCGGCCGAAGAATTCCATGATCTCCCTGATCCAGCCGAGGGTCGATTTGAACAGGTAGGCGTTGCGACGGTTTTCATGCCGGATCCTGGCGGCGATGGGCAGGTCTTCCGCATCGATCTTACGGACGTGGGTCAGCACCTGGACCAGTTCCTCCTTCTCGCGCATCACCTCGGAAAGCCCTTCGATATCGAGCTTCTTGGCGTACTCGCGCTCCTCGATGATGACATCGAGCAGGCGGACCAGCTGGTCATGGGTGGTCCTGGCGTTCATGGCTATTTCCCTTCGACGAGGAACTGCAGGAGCGATGAGGCGACCTTCTGCAGGTCAGGCTCGTAGGTTCCCTCGGCGATCTGGGCCTTCAACTCCTGGACCCGCTCGGCCCTCTCGGAGCTGCTGGCTCCGCGCATCGCCTGTGCCTTGTGGACATCCTGGAGGACGGAAGAGAACTGCACCTTGTCCGCCGGCATGCCTTCAGCTTTCTTTTCGGTCTTTGTCACCTGGGTCTTCTTGACGCCGCCTATCTGCCCAGGTCCCCCGACCCCGAAAAATTCCACGCTCATGACTTCACCTAGGTTAACGATTGTTTGCCTTCAGCCGTCACGTTCGCCCAATCGTCGAGCTTCTGCATGACAG
>CAYYWK010000751.1:0-1723 GCA_964475345.1 uncultured Desulfobulbus sp. | reverse complement strand
TCGTCTGGAACATCCGCCTGCCCCAGGCCCTGGCCAGCATGCTGGCCGGGGCCGGACTGGCGGTGGCCGGAGCGGCGATGCAGTCGATCCTCCGCAACCCGCTCGGCTCCCCCTTCACGCTCGGCATCTCCCACGCGGCCGCCTTCGGCGCCGCACTGTCGGTAATGCTGCTGGGCGGCGGCATCATGACCTCGAACACGGTAGGTGCGGTCCAGATAACCAATCCATGGCTGACCACTTTCTCGGCTTTTGCCTTCAGCATCCTGGCTGCGGCCGCCATTGTCGGCGTGGCGCGCCTGCGCGGGGCGACACCGGAGGTCATGGTGCTGACCGGGGTGGCGCTGGGCGCCTTCTTCACCGCCGGGACGATGTTCCTGCAGTTCTTCGCCGACGACGTCCAGCTCGCCGCCATGGTCTTCTGGACCTTCGGGGACACCGCCCGGGCCAGCTGGCGGGAGATCGGCTATATGGCGGCGGCAACCCTCGCCATTTCGGTGTTCTTTCTTGCCAACAGCTGGAACTACAATGCCATCGACGCCGGCGACGAAACGGCGAAGGGACTTGGCGTGCGGGTCGAGTGGGTGCGCACCTCCGGGATGATGCTGGCCTCGGTGCTGACGGCGGTGATCATCAGTTTCCTGGGCATCATCGGTTTCGTCGGGCTGGTGGTGCCGCACATGGTCCGTCGGGCCATCGGCGCCGACCACCGCTTCCTGCTGCCCGCCTCATGCATCGGCGGCGCCCTGCTGCTGCTTGTCGCCGATACCGCCGCCAGGCTGCTGCTTGCCCCCCACGTGCTGCCGGTGTCGATCCTCACCGCCTTCATGGGCGCGCCGGTCTTTCTCTGGCTGATCATCCGCGGAGGTCGCACATGATCCTTGACACCCGGCAACTGCATTTCGCCTACAACGGCAGCGACATCCTGAAACGCATCGATTTCCAGGTCGCCCCCGGCGAACTGCTGGCGATCCTCGGCCCGAACGGGGTCGGCAAGACCACCCTGCTCAAATGCATCAACACCATCCACCGCCCGCGAGACGGGGCGATCCTTGTGGAGGGGAAGGACGTTCTGCAGATGCCGCCAAACGACATCGCCACCCGCATTGGCTACGTCTCCCAGAAGAGCGAAACCGCCCGTCTCACCGTCTTCGATGCGGTGCTGATGGGCCGCAAACCGCACATCCGCTGGCGTACCGCCCCCCGCGACCTGCAGATCGTCGACTCCGCGCTCCGTCACCTGCACCTTGGTGACAAGTCACTGCGCCGCATCGATCAGCTGAGCGGCGGGGAGCTGCAGAAGGTCTGCATCGCCCGTGCCCTGGTGCAGGAACCGCGGTTGCTGCTGCTCGACGAACCGACCAGCGCGCTTGACCTGAAGAACCAGATCGAGATCATGCGGCTGCTGCGCCGGGTGGTGGACGAACACGGGATCGGCGCGGTGATGACCATGCACGACCTCAACAAGGCCATGCGCTACGCCGACACCGTCCTGATGCTGAAGGATGGCCAGATCCACAGCTACGGCCCGACCAGGGAGATCACCGCCGGCACGATCGAGACCGTCTATGGCCTGGCGGTGGAAATTCATCACATCAATGGTTATCCTCTGGTGATCCCGAAGGAAGCATCAGTCAACCAACCTCATCATTGAAAGGAACGCATCATGAGCTGCCAGATCGACCAACCGACCATCGAGGCCACCATCGCCTTCCACGGTCATAGC
>CAYYWK010000750.1:0-1723 GCA_964475345.1 uncultured Desulfobulbus sp. | reverse complement strand
CTGGCCGATTCTGCCCATGCGGATATACTCGTTGATGTCGCTGACGTCGCGCCGCGAGTCGCCGAAGCGGCTGTCGTTGAGCCTGGTCAGGGTGTCGTACTGGTAGAGGGCCTCCACCAGCTTCATGTTCGACTTGACGTTGAGGATGATCAGCGGCATGCCGAGGCTTTCGGCGATCGCGTGGGCGAGCATGGTTTTGCCGGTCCCCGGCTCGCCCTTGAGCAGCAAGGGCATCTCGAGGGCCATGGAGATATTGACGATCTTTGCCAGTTCCCCGTCGAGCACGTAACGGCTCGAGCCTTTGAATCGATTGAGTTCCATTGTTCTCCCCATAGTCGTGTCCGGCCTACCGCGACGCATTTTTTTTGAGACTACAAAAAAGCCCTCTCCCGTGTCAACAGGAGAGGGCTTCCGATTACGTAAAATGGCCGAAAATCAGCTGACCGCCTTCAGATAGTTGTCATTGACCTTATCCCAGTTGATGATGTTGAAAAAGGCCGCGATATAGTCCGGACGGCGGTTCTGGTAGAGGAGATAATAGGCGTGTTCCCAGACGTCGAGGCCGAGCACCGGCGCCTTGCCGAGGCTGAGCGGGCTGTCCTGGTTCGGGGTGGCGACGATTTCCAGCCTGCCGTCGTCGACGACCAGCCAGGCCCAGCCGCTGCCAAACACCTTGCTGGCGGCGGTGGAAAATTTCTCCCTGAACGTGTCGAAGCTGCCGAAGCCGTCCTTGATTGCCTCAACTGCAGGGCCGCGCGGTTGTACGTCCTTCTTCAGCAGCGGCCAGAAGAAACTGTGGTTGGCATGCCCGCCGCCATGGTTGCGAACGATCGTGCGGATATCCTCGGGAACCTCGGAGAGGTTGCGGAGCAGTTGCTCAACGCTCAGATTGCCAAGTTCGGCTTTGCCCTCGAGGGCGGCGTTGAGGTTGGTGATATAGGCCTGGTGGTGCCTGGTATGATGAATCTCCATGGTCCTCGAGTCGATATACGGCTCGAGGGCGTCATAGGCATAGGGAAGTTCTGGGATTCTGTGACTCATGGTTGCCTCCTTGCGTGGTTCAAGCGGCGCCTCCTGCGGATATTCCGGAAAACGCCGCGGATGGAAGACTGTCTGAAATGATGTCCGGATTGCTGCCTGGCATTGGACTGATCTGCAGATGGTCATGCTCAAACCGCGAAACCTCTGTAGCGGCGGAGAATCTCGGATTCACTCCATATTAGGAGAAACTAATTATCGGCACTGCCGATGTCAACAAGAAGTCAGGCAAACGACCCGGGGACTCCGAAAGTGAATTCCTTCGGCAGTGAGGAACGACAGAGGGGAGATGTGCGAACCAATCCCGAAACGGGGGCGACAAACAGGCCTTTCCGGCCGAGGGAACGGTGGGAAGGCGGTTCGGAAGGAGCTACTCCCTTTCCTTCCAGACCCTGGCGCCGAGAGCGCTGAGCTTGTCGACCAGGGCTTCGTAACCGCGCTCGAGGTGATAGATGCGGGAGATCTCGGTCCTGCCGGAAGCGGCCAGGCCGGCGATGACCAGAGACGAGGAGGCGCGGAGATCGGTGGCCATCACTGGCGCCCCGCTCAGGCCTTTCATGCCGCGGCCGTTGACGACACAGCTGTGGCCGTCGATGCGGATGTCCGCGCCCATCCGCAGCAGTTCCGCCACGTGCATGAACCGGTTTTCGAAGATCGTCTCGGTGATCACGCCGACGTCAGACCC
>CAYYWK010000749.1:0-1724 GCA_964475345.1 uncultured Desulfobulbus sp. | reverse complement strand
GCAAGACCGAAATCGTGCGGATGCTGCTCGATGCCGGAGTTGATTTCAGCGCCGCCGACGCGGACGGCACGACGCCTGCGCTGTACGCCGTAGAGGGCATGGGCGGCGACGAGACCCGCTACGAAATCATCGCCCTGCTGGGCGAGCGCAAGGTGGATTTCAACCGCAGCAACGCCGGTTACACCCCGCTGTTTTACGCCGTCGATCAGGGCAATGTCCAACTGGTGGAGGCCACACTCGCCGCCGGTGCCGATCCCAACGCCACGACCAAAGACGGCGGGCTGCCACTGAAGGCGGCGCTTGGCAATGTCGAGATTCTCAAGCTGCTGTTGAAGGCGGGGGCAAAGCCTGACGCGGTGGATGCCTACGGCGACCCGGTGATCTTCACGGCAATAAGCGATCAGCGCAACGAAGCGCTGGAGGCGCTGCTGCAGGCCGGCGCCGATCCCGCCAGGCCGGACAGGAACGGCCGGACGCCAGCTGAATACGCCACCTCGATGTTCTACCAGGACAGCGTCGATCTGCTGGTCAAGCACGGGGCCAGCGAGATGACGGCGGACAGTCCTGCCGAAGACACGGTCATCGAAGCGAGCCGGCCGCCGAAGAATGAATTCGAGGCGATCCCCCGCCTGAAGATGGTACAGGAGATGGAAGGTGCGGGATCCGAGGCGGTCTATTATTCCGGGGCATCGGTGGCGGAGCTGCTGACCTTTTACCATCAGGAGCTGCCAAAAAAAGGCTGGAAACAGGGCGCCGTCAACACCGACGAGCAGAACTTCGCGACCATCGAGGCCAGCCGCGGCAGCGAACGACTGACCGTCTCGCTGGGAGCGGAGTCGGATCGAAAGCCGGCCCGGGTGCTGGTCAGCCTCACCCCGCACGGTTCGCTGAAGGTCCCCGACCTGCCGCGCTATCCGGGCAGCACGCCGCTCTTCGAGCAGGAGACCGTTGCCATCTACGTCACCGCCGATGCCCTGGCAAAGGTGACCGACACCACGCAGGAACTGCTGCAGCAGCAAGGCTGGCAAGGCAAGCAGGTGGCCAAGACCGACGCGATGCGCCACTGGGCATTCACCAAGGGTGGCAGCGAACTGACGGTGATGGTCTCGGTGGCCCCGGCCCAGGGCAACAAGACCACCATCCAGTACAGCCTCCTGCTCAAATGACAGCTGAATGCGGACAGGCCTGAACCGTCACCTCAAGCAGCCGACTCATCGCTGCCACGCACTTTCGGCAGGCGCCCTTCAGGCAAGCGCCGCCAGTGCCTGCGAGAGGTCGGCCTTGAGGTCCTCGACATCCTCGATGCCGGTGGAGTAGCGGATCAGGCTCTCCGGGATGCCCATCGCCTGCCGCTCCTCAGCGCTGCACTCGACGTGGCTGGTCGTCGCCGGCGGGCCGACGATGGTCTCCACCGCGCCGAGGTTGGCGGCGGCGTGGGCGTAGCGGAGCCTGGCCAGGACCTGGCCGACCGCTGCCAGGGAATCCTTCTTCAGCATGAAGCTCAGCATCCCCCCGAAGCCGGTCATCTGCCGCCGGGCGATGTCGTGCCCTTCGTGGTCCTCCAGGCCGGGGTAGAAGACCCTGCTGACCTGCGGGTGCTCCCTCAGGAAGCGGGCGATCTCCAGCGCGCTGCGGTTCTGCCGCTCGATGCGCAGGGCCAGCGTCTTCATGCCACGCAGCAGCAGGTAGGCCGACATCGGATCGAGCGTCGCACCGTTGATCTC
>CAYYWK010000748.1:0-1728 GCA_964475345.1 uncultured Desulfobulbus sp. | reverse complement strand
CCACCGAGTGGTCAGTCGACGACAGCGGCCTGGTCTGGACCTTCAAGCTCGACCCAAACCTGATGTGGAATGATGGCACACCGGTTACTGCCGATGATTATGTCGCTACCTTCCGCTATGGCGCCGACCCGGAACACGCTTGGGACTTCTCGTGGTATTACCAGGGTGTGATCAAGAACTGGACGCAGTCGGTCAATGGTGAAGTCGCACCCGAGGAGATCGGCGTGCGTGCGGTCGATGCGAACACGTTGGAGTTCACCACTGAGACGCCGGCGCCCTTCCTGCCGGCGATGCTCGTCTACTCCAACACGATGCAGAAACAGGCGTTAGAGGAGCACGGCGGTTTCTACAACTCCGACCCGGCGACCTCTGTCTCCGCTGGCCCGTACAAGCTGGTGGAGTGGACGAAGGATCAGCGCGTCGTCTATGAGATCAACCCTGACTACAAAGGCACCAACATTCCCTACATCGAGCGGCTCGTGGTTGTGAACATCGGTCAGACGTCGCAACTGCTGCCCGCCTATGAAGCCAACGAGATCGACTTCGTCTGGGGCAGCGGCACGCTTTCGCCAGCGGATCTGGAGATCATCGCGGCTGATCCCGATCTGGATGCGCAATATCATCCGCATTATGGCGACTTCCGCACCTACTACTTCTTCTTCGACGATTCGCAGCCGCCCTTTGACAACCCGCAGGTGCGTCAAGCGTTTGCCCACGTCCTGGACCGCGACGCCATTACTGCCAATATCCTGAAGCGGCAGGGTATTCCGGCCTATTCTTTCCTGGCGCCTGGCTTCCCGGCGTCCAACTCGGCCGCTTTCAAAGACACCTATCCACTTGACATCGAAAAGGCCAAACAACTCCTGGCCGACGCCGGTTACCCCAATGGTGAGGGTTTTCCGAAGCTGACGCTCAAGCTGCGCGCCGAAGGTCCGGCGCCGGCCGCGGTGGCACAGGCATACGCGGCGGCGCTCAAGGAAAACTTGGGCATCGACGTCGAAGTGACGAACATGGAGTTCAAGGCATATATGGACGAACTGAACGCCAAGCCGACCGGCATTCAATTCAGCCTGATCTCCTACGGTATGGACTACCTCGACCCGAGCAATATGCTGGGTGTCTTCCAGACGGGTGGGCGCCACACGTGGAGCAACGCCGAATACGACACGTTGGTCAGGGAAGCGGGTAGCTTCACCGGCGACCCGGCCGAACGCGTCAAGATGTTCCAGGACGCCGAAAAGATTCTGGTCGATGACGTCGCCTTTGTCTTCGCCTATCATCAGACTCCCGGTGACATGATTAAGCCCTTCCTCAAGGGGCCGGCGCTCGAACCGGACGCCAACGGGGTGGCGGCCTGGCATTGGCCCGGTTTCTCCAGCTTCAGCGATCTGCTGTCAGGCGTATACATTTCCAACGAAGTGAGCAACTTCCGGCAGCCCCCGCAGTAACCACAAGCGTAAAATCTCCAATCTCCAATCTCAACGACTGAGATTGGAGATTGGAGATTGGGAGATTTTTTCATGGCGCGATATCTGCTTGGCCGTCTGGGCGGCGTTCTGATTGTATTCTTCATCGTGAGCGTGGTCGTCTTCCTGCTCATGCACGCCATCCCCGGCGGGCCGTACAACGAGGACAAGGTGCCGCTCTCCGCCGAAGCCAAAGCCAATTATCTGCGCAAGTACGGGCTGGATCGCCCGCTGGTGGAGCAATATCTGCTCTACATGGGCA
>CAYYWK010000747.1:0-1732 GCA_964475345.1 uncultured Desulfobulbus sp. | reverse complement strand
AGCCGAAACCGGCGACGGCCAGCAGCATGCAGGGCAGCACCAGGGCGTTGTCCAGCAGGCTGTCCGGGGCGGCGAAGGTTGCGCGCCAGCAGCGGCCGACCGCCGCCAGCACCAGGATATGGGAGAGGTAGACGGTGTAGGAGATATCGCCGAAGAAGACCAGCGATTTCGGCGTCCGGATATGCAGCGATCGCTCGGCCTCGGCGGCGGTGAAGATCAGCAGGCTGAAGAGGGTGCCGACAGTTGTGGCCCGCAGCAGTCCCTGGCCGTTCAGTATGTCGAAGCGGTGGACCAGCGCCATCCCCGCCACGACAGCCAGGGCCGCCGCTGCCAGGGCGAAGGGCCGTCTGTGCCGCGGATCCTTCCGGCGATGGAACAGGATCGCCGCCAGGGCGCCGCCGATGAATTCCAGGGTATAGGGGTGGAGGACGACCCGGGCAACCCCCGGTTGCTGCAGCGGCGGGGAGAGGGTGTTGGCGAGGATCACCGCCGCCCCCCAGGCCAGCAGCATCGGCAGCAGCAGCCTTTCCCGGAACTGCAGCAGGACGGCGAAGATCAGATAGAACCACAGTTCGTGGATCAGTGACCAGGCCACCATCACCAGCGGCAGCTGTGCATCGGGGAAGAGGAAGAACGAGGTCAGCAGGTTGGCCTGGTGCCCCTGGGTGGCGTTGACCCAGCCCGGCCTGACCAGCAGGACGGAAGCGGTGAGGAAATAGTAAAACCAGTAGGTCGGGTAGATCCGTGAAAAGCGGGCCCACAGGAAGCGGCCGGTCTCGCCGCCGCCGAAGCGGCCCCTGGTGACGGTGACCATCACGAAGCCGCTGATGGCGAAGAACAGGTCGACCCCGGACTGGCCGAGCGTCAGCAGGCCCGGCAGCAGCAAATCGCCGCCGCTGTACTTCTGCTCGACGGTCATCGCGTGGAAGGCCACCACGCCGAGGACGGCGATGCCCCGCAGGGCCTGGATCGATGCGAGCTTCTTCATCGCGGGTCGGTTGCTCCGGCGCTGCGGGAAGGGGCGATATCGCCGGTTCCCGGTACGGGCGGCTGCGGCAAGGTCGTCTGCCGGCCGGTGATTGTCGGGTAGGCTGTCAATATTTCTGGTAGTTGATGACGTGGTAGGTGTCGTCGGACTTGATCAGCGTCACCGTGTCGGCGGCGTTGGCGATCTTTTCATAGGAGGAGACGAAGTTGATGTAATACAGCACGGCGACTCCTCCCTCCGGGGTCGGCCCCGGGGTCTTCTGGCCGAGGAGGTATTTTCTCGCCTTGAGCGGTCCGAAAAGCTCCGCGTTGCGGATGGCCTGATTCTTGAAATCTTCGAACCGGAGGTTCTTCTTGACCTGCTGCGGCGCGGCATCAAGGGCCTGCTGGTACATGCCCTTGTCGAGGTTGGTGAGGAATTCGTCGGCTTTGGCACTCGCAGCCTGCATTTCCTCGTTCGACAGCGGGAAGGTGACACCCTGCTGCAGCTGCAGCTCCGCTTCGGGAGATTTTCCCGGCGACTGGTAGAGCCGGTACAGTTCCGACGACAGACCGATGATGCACAGTCCCACCGAGAAGATCATGAACCGGTTGATGGCCTTGAGCATCGTCTCCCGCGGCTTGGCCACCGCCTGCTCCCTGTTGAGCAGCCTGAAAGCCAGAAAGGCCAGGAGAAAGCCGAGGCCGATGATGCCTATGCCAAGTATTCTCGTGATATCGATGTGTTCAAACATGTGTCCCGTTC
>CAYYWK010000746.1:0-1737 GCA_964475345.1 uncultured Desulfobulbus sp. | reverse complement strand
TCCTCGCGCGGTTCACGGCGCCGGTCGGCGATCAACCCGCGCAGGTAGTCCCGCAGCCACCGCCCGGCCCGCAACCGCTCCTCGACACCGTCACCGGCATTACCGGTGATCGACACGAACGGGTCCAGCCCCTGGGCGAGCAGGGCCGAGGCGTCGCGGAAGAGTGGCTCGTCCGCGACGGGCACCCCGAGCAGCCGGCAGATCTCGAAATGCTCCTTGGTCTGCGGCATGATCCCTTCGTCGGCGGCAATGACGAAGGCGAGCAGATCCATCCCGGTAACCCCTGCCACCATGTTCTTGACGAAGCGTTCGTGACCAGGGACATCGACGATGCCGATCCGGTGGCCACAGGGCAGATCGAGGAAGGCAAACCCCAGTTCGATGGTGATGCCGCGTTTCTTTTCCTCTTTCAGGCGGTCGGTTTCAATTCCCGTCAGGGCTCTGACGAGACTGGTCTTACCATGGTCGACATGGCCGGCGGTGCCCAGAACGATTTCGCGCATAGTCGATGAGCTCGGGAAAAATCAGCGGTTCAGAGATAGGGGTTGCTCTTCAGTTCTTCGGCGATGGTCGACTGTTTGCCGCCATATCCATGTCCCGGCCAGACGATGGTATCATCCGGCAATGCCCCCAGCCGGCTCTTGATCGAGTGCATCAGTTCCTGGTGCGATCCTCCGGGAAAATCGGTGCGGCCGATGCCGCCGACAAAAAGCGTGTCGCCGGTCAGCAGGTCCTTGCCGCAGAGCAGGCAGATGCCGCCGGGGGTGTGGCCGGGGGTGTGGATGACCTGCAGCTGTTCGCCGCCGAGTTCGATGATGTCGCCGTCCTCGACCAGCCGGTCCGGGGCGGGCGATTCTTCGAGCCCGAGCATCGAAAAATAATGCCTGATCTCGGGTTTCCAGAAAAATTCGGCATCCGCCCGGTGCATGATGATCTCGGCGCCGGTCGCTTCCTTGATCAGCCGGTTGCCGCAGACGTGATCAGGATGGCCGTGGGTGGCGATAATGTACCTGATTTCCAGTCCTGCCCTTCTCGCCTCGGCGAGAATCCGCTCCTCGTCTCCGCCGGGATCGACGATGGCGGCCTGCTTCGTCTGCGGGCAGCTGACAATGTAGCAGCACACCGCCATGTTTCCTACCGTCAACTGTCTGATTTCCATTATTTTTTTATCCTCATTGTCAAAGGCGGGAAGAATGGCATGAACATTCCCCCCGCCTTCTCGGTGCAGAATATCTCCCGCAGGCCTCAGTTGGAGACGCCGCAGCCGCTGCTGCAGGCGCAGCCGCCGGCCATGTTCAGGGAAACCGGAGACTTGACCGGCGGAAGTCGGTTTTCAATAGCGTTCAGGACACCGGCAAAGGCCGTGGTTGCCGGGCTCTCCTCACTGGAGGAGAGGTAGGGAACACCGTCATCCCCGGCCACGACAATCCGGGGATCCATAGGGATGCGTCCAAGAAACGGCAATTCGAATTCCCGCGCCACCTCCTCGCCACCGCCGCTCTTGAAGATATCGACCGTCTGGTTGCAGTGCGGGCAGACGAACCCGGACATGTTCTCGACGACCCCGGTGATCTCGACCTTGACCGTCTTGCAGAAGTTGATCGACTTGCGGACATCGGCAAGCGCCACCTGCTGCGGCGTCGTCACCACCACCGCCTTGACGTGGGGGATGGTCTGGGCCACCGACAGCGGCTCGTCGCCGGTGCCCGGAGGCGCGTCGATGATCAGGTAGTCGAG
>CAYYWK010000745.1:0-1742 GCA_964475345.1 uncultured Desulfobulbus sp. | reverse complement strand
CCACGGGGAGCCCTGGCAGACAAGGTGCGGGAGAAGGGCAAATATCTGGAATGCGTCGTCGACGGCGTCAACGTCACCGACAACCAGACGGCGATGGTGCGGATGTCGAGCCTGGCCGCCTCAGTGATCCTCAAGCAGGAAGGGCACAACCCCCTGCTGCAGATGGTCAGCCGCGACCGCAACCGCCTGGCGATGCAGGCCGACATCATCGGCGCCTATTCGCTGGGCATCGACACCATGCTCTGCCTGTCCGGCGATCACACCAAGTTCGGCGACCACCCGATGGCCGCAAACGTCCATGACATCGACTCCATCCAGATGATCCAGATGGTCAGGCGGATGCGCGACGAGGGGCTGTTCCAGGGCGGCGCCGAGCTCAAGAACCCGCCGAAGATGTTCATCGGCGCGGCCGCCAACCCCTTCGCCGACCCCTTCGAGCTGCGGGTGCTGCGGCTGGCCAAGAAGATCGCCGCCGGCGCCGATTTCATCCAGACCCAGTGCATCTTCAACGTCGAAAAGTTCGAGAAGTGGATGGAAGGGGTGCGGGCGATGGGGCTGCACAAGAAATGCTACATCCTCGCCGGCATCACCCCGATCAAGTCGGTGGGGGCGGCCCGCTATATGAAGAACAAGGTGCCGGGCATGGACGTCCCCCAGGACATCGTCGACCGGATGGCGGCCCATCCCAAGGAAAAGCAGCCGGAAGAGGGCATTGCCATCTGCATCGAGACCATCGAACGGCTGAAGAAGGTCGAAGGTGTCGCCGGCTTCCATATCATGGCCATCGACTGGGAGGAAAAGGTCGGTGAAATCGTCGAGAGGGCCGGCCTTCTGCCCAGACCCGTCGTATAAACAGTGGTGCACGATAATCAGAACAGCTGAGGAGGATAAAGGGCATGAGTGACAAGAAACTCATACTGGTGGTTGATGACGACACCGATCTGGTCGAGATGGTGGCGATGAAGCTGGAAAGCAAGGGATTCCGGGTCGCCAAGGCCTACGACGGCATCGAGGCGATGGCGAAAATCGACGAGGAGCGACCGGCGCTGGTCATCCTCGACGTGATGATGCCCCGCAAGGACGGCTATACCCTGTGCAACGAACTGAAGACCTCCGAGCAGTACAAGGGCATCGTCATCGTCCTGCTGACGGCGGTGACCGACGCGATCTCCTCCACCAATTACACCCACATGGGCGGCAAGACCACCCTGGCCGACGACTTCGTGCCGAAGCCGATCGACATGGAGAACCGGGTGGAAATCGTCGAGGACAGCCTGTAAAGGATTTCAAAGAGACGCCCTGCCGTACAGCGCACTTGCCGGAGCAAGCCCGGAAAAGCCGGCGGCATCTGCCGGCCTGCACGGGCATGGCGGCGTGGGCGAGAGGTTGTGCAGAGAACATGCGACGGTTCCCCGGGAGCGGGGGACCGTCTTCTTCCTTCAGGTCGGCGACACATGGACGGCAAACAGCTGGCAGAAGAGCGGCGAATCGACATCGGCGGGATCAGGTTCAGCGATGAGCTGGTCCATTACCGCCACCGCCGGTCCGCGCCCGACGACAGGTCGCTGGCCGACCTGCTCCGGGCCATCGCCAACCGCCGCATCAACCTGCCGTTCTTCTGCTCCGGCTGCCGGGGGGCGGAGGTGTGCAGCAGTTTCAGCGTCGCGTTGGCCGATTCCACCGGGATCGAACACGTCCTGATGACGCAGGACGAGGAGTTCAGGAAGGGCGGACAGCCGCCG
>CAYYWK010000744.1:0-1743 GCA_964475345.1 uncultured Desulfobulbus sp. | reverse complement strand
GCCGGCGACCTGATCATCGACGGGGATCACCCGGCTGATCGTCAGCCATCCTGTTGCCCCAAGAACGGCGAGCATCCAGAAGGCGCTGGATAAACCGGCATGGGCGATGAGCAGGCCCAGTGCAGGGATGCCGACCAGGGTCGAGCCGGCCCAGGCGGTCTCGACGACGCCGATGATCCTGCCCCTGCGCTCATAGGGTACGGTATGGCCAATAAAGGCCTGGATCGAGGGATCAAATACGGTCTTGCCGAAACTGGCGACCACCAGTCCGGCAAAGACCAGCCAGTACTCCGTCGCCAGGCCGCACAGCAGCATGCCGATCGCCAGCATCGCCAATCCTGCCCGCATCATCCGCAGGTATCCGAAACGATCGGCCAGCGGACCGCTGAACAGACCGATCAGCGACGTCATCTGGCAGGCGGCGATGATCGAGGTGACGGCGGAAAGGGGCACCGCCAGTTCCCGGCTGATGGCCGGGGCGAAGGGATAGACGAAACGCCTGCCGGTATTGAGCAGGAGTCGGAAGAAGAGGACGGCGACGATCTGATAGACAAGCGTCTGGCGCATGCTGGAAGCCCGATGGAAAAATCGCCCTGCTCTGGCGCTCCCGCCCGCAGGTGGCCTCTGCATAGCAGGAATGGCCTGGCCGCACAAGCAATTTCTCCGTAACCGCCGCCTTGAACCTGCCTCCGGGAAAGTTGCAGACAGGCAATTTCCCGCTGGGAATTGATGTACAGCTGGATATACTTATCATTTAAGAATCGTGATCATCATCCAGACCCCTCGTCTTCATCTGCACGACCTTCCTCAGGAGAAAACAACCACCATGCTGCCAGCGCCCTACCAGACCTTCCGCACCAGAATCGCCCGCCTGATCCCGAAAGACCGGATTGTCACCGATCCGCTGAGGACCATCGCCTATGGCACCGACGCCAGTTTCTACCGCCTGATCCCGAAAATCGTCGTCACCGTCGACTGCGAGCGCGAGGTCCGGCTGGTGCTCCTGGAGGCGTGGCGGCTGAGATTGCCGGTGACCTTCCGGGCCGCCGGCACCAGCCTCTCCGGCCAGGCGGTCACCGACTCGATCCTGATGCGGCTCGGCCCGGGATGGCGGCACTGGCATGTTCTCGACCACGCCGAGAAGATCCGGCTCGAACCGGGGATTATCGGCAGCCAGGCCAACGCCATCCTCGCCGAGTTCGACCGCAAGATCGGCCCCGACCCGGCCTCCATCGACAGCGCCCAGATCGGCGGTATCCTCGCCAACAATGCCAGCGGCATGTGCTGCGGGGTCGCCCAGAACAGCTACCAGACCCTCGACAGCCTGCGCCTGGTGCTGGCAGACGGCACCGTCGTCGACAGCGCCGACGCCAAGAGCCGGGTCGAGTTCGCCCGCAGCCACGGCCATATCCTCGACGGGCTGACGGCCCTGCGCAGGCGGGTGATGGCAAACGATGAGCTGGCCGCCCGCATCCGCCACAAGTTCAAGATCAAGAACACCACCGGCTACAGCCTCAACGCCCTGGTGGATTTCGAAGACCCCTTCGAGATCATGACCCACCTGCTGGTCGGCAGCGAGGGGACCCTCGCCTTCATCGCCGACGTGGTCTACCGCACCGTCGTCGAGCACCGCCACAAGGCCAGCTCACTGCTCTTCTACCCGGATGTTCAGACCGCCTGCCGGGCCATCCCGCTGCTCAGGCAGCTGCCGGTGGCCGCCGCCGAACTGATCGACCGGGCCGG
>CAYYWK010000743.1:0-1746 GCA_964475345.1 uncultured Desulfobulbus sp. | reverse complement strand
GTGGCCATGGGCATCGACCACCTGTTTTACACCGCGCCCGCCTGGGCCGCCTACTTCCACCTCAGCCTGCCCTTCTAGTAGGGCGGGTTTGCAACCCGCCGTCGCCGGCAACCACGCACCCACCGTCTCGCGCCCGGCCCGGTTGGCGATGGCCCGTCGCGGTGAAAATTATCCGGCCCTGACCATGGCCGAGCGCGAACAGGTCCTGAGCAAATATCATCCCGACTACCAGTCCGACGCCAAGCGGACGGTCAAGGTGGGGCCGAACGCCGGCGACACCTTCCAGGAGGGCGTGGCCCGGCTGCTGGAGTCCCGGTCCATGGTGCGGCCGGAAAAGGTCAAGCTGGACAAGGTCGATTTCGACACCGATGTCCTGGTCATCGGCGGTGGCGGGGCAGGTACCTCAGCTGCGATCATGGCCAGCGAGAGTGGCTGTCGAGTCATAGTTTCCACCAAGCTGCGTCATGGCGATTCGAACACGATCATGGCCGAAGGCGGCATCCAGGGTGCAACCCAGGAGTGCGATTCGCCGTACTACCACTATCTCGACACCATCGGCGGCGGGCATTTCACCAACCAGCGCGACCTGGTTGCCGCCCTGGCCCACGACGCGCCGCTGTCCATCGCCTGGCTGGAAAGCCTGGGGATGATCTTCAACAAACTGCCGGACGGTCGCATGGATTCCAGGCACTTCGGCGGCTCCAGCCGCAAGCGCATGCAGTCGTCGGGCGACATGACCGGTGCAGAGATCATGCGGGTCATCCGCGACGAGGTCCGCAACCGCTCGAACCTGATCACCACCCTCGAGTTCCATCCGGCGGTTGAGCTGCTCCTCGACAAGGACGGCAAATGCGCCGGCGCCATCCTGATGAACATGGAGACCCGCGAATTCTCCGTCGTCCGGGCCAAGGCGGTGGTCATCGCCACCGGCGGCTTCGGTCGTCTCCATATCAAAGGCTTCGCCACCACCAACCATTACGGCGCGACGATGGACGGCGTGGTCATGGCATACCGGGCCGGGGTTGGCAACAAATGCCTTCATTCCACCCAGTACCATCCGACCGGCGTCGCCTATCCCGAGCAGAATGTCGGCCTGCTGATCACCGAAAAGGTCCGCGGGCTCGGCGCCCATGTCCTCAACATCGACGGCGAGCAGTTCTGCTTCCCGCTCGAGCCGCGCGACGTCGAGTCAGCCGAGCTGATCCGCGAGGCCATGGACGTCGGCAAGGGCATCATCACCCCCACCGGCCGGGTTGGCCTCTGGCTCGACTCGCCGATGATCGAGGAACTGCATGGACCGGGTACGGTCAAAAAGGAACTGCCGGCCAAGTTCATCCAGTTCGAGCGCCATGGCATCGATATCAGCAAGGAGCCAATGCTGGTCTATCCGACCCTGCACTACCAGAACGGCGGCATCAACGTCAATGGCAATTCGGAGACGATCATCCCCGGTCTGTATGCCGCAGGCGAGGCGATCGGTGGCGTCCATGGCGAGAACCGCCTGATGGGCAACAGCCTGCAGGACATCATCACCTTCGGCCGCAGGGCCGGCAGGAACGCCGCCGCCTACATCCAGGGCGGAGTGACCCTGAAGGCGCTGACCCTCGACCATGTGGTGAAATTCGAAACGGAACTGGCTGAGGCTGGGATAGAGGATCCGGCAATCGCCCCGATCCTGCTGCCCGACTACGCCACCGAGGAGGTCGTCGAGCGGATGCTCGCATGTATCCCCGGCAGCCGGCAGGT
>CAYYWK010000742.1:0-1751 GCA_964475345.1 uncultured Desulfobulbus sp. | reverse complement strand
ACATATCGACCATCGCCGACACCTGGATTCACCTGACCTACCATGAGGCCGCAGGTGAACGGAATCGCACCCTTTCCATCATTAAATCAAAGGGATCGATGCATTGCAATCAGTTGCGCGAGGTGATACTGTCCAGCAACGGGGTGACCCTCGCCGATGGCAATGATACTACACATACTGAATCCATGGGATCTCTGCGCAGGGTAACCGAAAACGCGGAATACCGCGAGCGTGCGCTGACTAACCGCGAACGGGAAGCGAAACGTCGTCAGGCTCATCTCGCGCTGGAAGATACCGAAGCCCGTATTCGTGTGCTGCAGAATGATATCGAACAATGCAGGGTTGACATTGAAATTCTCAACTCTGCAGCTCATTTAGTCGATCAAATTCTCAAACAAGAGAATCGCCCGCGGCATCAGCAGCGCTGTATAGATTTCTGAAACATATCAGGAGCTTTTTCAGCTATGCGTGGTACCATACTGCTCCACCTCTACATTACCGGCGGCACGCCGCATTCCGAACAGGCACTGCAGCGTTTGCACATCGCACTGAACGGGCTGCCGGAGCATCGGTACGACCTGCATGTCGTTGATCTGCGCAACGAACCCATGCGGGCGCTGCAGGACGGCATTGTCGCTGTCCCGACCCTGCAGCTCAGTACTGGAACCTCCCGCTCACGACTGGTGGGGGATCTCTCGGAAAGCGAAATACTCCACAACTTCCTGACTGCGATCTGATCGTGTCCCTCTGCTGCAGTCTGCATTTCAGAGCCTTCATCCCGCTGGGATTTTCGGAGATATACCGGTTTTCGGCGGGCATACCCACAGTGCAATCCAACCTCGGATTGAAAATCAAACAAAACAATGAGCGCTGGTGCTCTCGGCAGTGATCCGGGATTGTTTGCCGGAAACAGCGTCTTATTGCCATTCCCCTGATCCTTCAATTTGAAAATATACAGGTTTTTTCCAAGAGCGTGATCGAAAAGATACCCCGGATAGCGGCTCCGGAGTTTCCCAAAAAAACCGTTCTCTGAACACACACCCATATGTTCCTTTATGCCGAAAACCGAAAAGGGAGGCAGTGCAAGGAACACGCACTGAAAGACGAACATGGCAGAAAACGACGATACTGGCTGCGACATTTCGGAACGTGGCAGGAGGAAGATCCCAATCAGCAGGATCAGTGCCGTTTGTATGGCGTTGCTTTTGGGTGACTTTGGGTTGCTGGCTCCGCAACTGAAAATACACGATTCGGCAAAACCATGATTTTCTCTGCATATCGTTTATTCTTCAACTTGCGGCGCCTGTCAAAAGATTCGCACTGGCTGGTCCTGTATCTGCCGCTGAATGTTGCTGCCATTGCATCTTTCAAATTGCCCAGCCTTCTTTCTTTCTGTATACCATCGGGGTAGTTCACAAAAAATATGATGGATCAGATGCCAGGTCGTCACAACCGCAAAGTGCGTAATGGGAGCCATACGAGCCATGAACACACCCCTGCCTAGGAACAGACATTCCGCTCGTGGCCGGGCAGCCTTGTCGTGCTGGCCATCGCCGTGCTATACGCTTTCGGCCTCCCCGCCATCAACGCCCGCCTTCCTGGCTCTGCTCCCGAACCCGCCGGAACGACCTTTGACCTCGGCCATGGCGTCAGCGTTGTCACGCCGGAGGGGTGTGGTCGGCAGACCTGGCAAAAATGAAACCAAGAGCAACCCTGGCCTTGCATCGCGATTTGAGTTCGCTGGTCGCCAC
>CAYYWK010000741.1:0-1752 GCA_964475345.1 uncultured Desulfobulbus sp. | reverse complement strand
CGGCCAGACGGATTGTCTTTTTCTCCGGCAACCATTGAAAGGCTGAGGCCATTTCCAAAAGGCGATCATATCCCAGGTCGTCGATTATTGTGGATTTCATGTTATTTCTCCTCTTCGTTGAAAAATTGTTTCAGGCGCTGGTACATGGCCGCATTTTGTAGAACCAGCAATTTCGGATCGGTAATGATTGCCTGCAAGTAGCTGTTTCCGAGGCTCTGTAACTCGGCTTTCCAGAAGGCAGCATTTTCCTGCATGATCGCTGCTGCTTCTGCGGGTGTCGGGCGCGTTTGACCGACCGCGTGCTGATAGAGGACATCCAGCGGTATCTGAGTCGGTTGGTCGGCCTGGATGAAAACGGCAAAGAAATATACCGTCAGCGGATGTTCGTGCGCGTGCAACCGCCGGAAAGCATTCCGGACCATCTCTGTGGTGGCGAATTCCAGCAATGATCTTGGAGATCGCTCGATACTCTTGATTCCCGCAGATTTAATGACCAACTCTAGCCGCAATGCATCACCATATCGCCATAGCTCACTATCCCCGCTTTGACCATCCGCAGGCACCGGGCACCGGTCACTTAACAAGGTTTCCAGTCTATTCCTTGCTTCGTCGCCGTCTTCATAGGGAAATCGCTGGCAGTGTTGCTGGAGAATGAGATCCAAGGCCAAATCCCGCATTTTGGCAGAATTCTGGACGAGAAAATCAATCACTGACCCGGAAAGCACCGGTGGTGTTCCGAATTTCTCATGGTCAATCTGAATGACCGGAACCGCATTCCCGACGTCCAGGACTTGCAGGCTGTCGAATTTGATATGGTGTCGCATTTCACTTACCTAAGGCTGAAAGGGCCTTCTCATGTGCTTTCATGGCTCTGTGCTGGGCGTAATCAGCGACGGCGGTTTCCCATGCCTCACCTCCGGTTTTCTTCAGGATCTTCCGCAATTGCTGCGGAGTGATGGTGACACCGTAGTATGAATCTATGTATTCGGTGATTTCGGAAAGTGGACTGCCATTGCTATGGAGTGTCATGAGATGGCCACGGAAATTCTTGTCCTTGAATCGCCTCAGTACCGTAATAGTGATGCCTGTCTGCCTCGCATATCCTTTCAAGATCACAAATTCCTTGAAACTGTCTTCGTATGCTTCCATCTTCGCACCTTGATGAGTTCTTTTTGTAGTTCATCCTGCGTCAACGGTTGGACCGATCCGTGCGGTTGGCTACTGCTCGGTCGATCCTGCAGGGATTGTTTCTCCTGGAAAGAGATAGGCTGAAGAAGCTGTATTGAGTCCATGGTATTCAAGGCCGGATATTCGGACGCAGGAACACCCATGCGGTCGAGCATTTTGATCGCTTGGTTTTTGCAATACTTTTTGAGACTTGAACTCGTGGCGATCGCGGATAGTTGCATCATGAACCGAGGACTACGCCGCTGCTCTACCGAACCTTGCGCCCGTAACCATCTTCTTTCGCTGGTATTGATACCGTTGGGTACTCCTTGATCAATCTGGTAACCGTAACCAGTCAGTTCTTTGGTCACAGTTGCCTTCATTTTGTTGGTGATATTGAGCCGAAATTCTTCCTGGATTGCTCCATAACCGCCATTTCGGTAGCTAAGCAAACCTTGCAGGTGAAGGTGTTTCTTGCCACGATTGGAAGTCTCGTGCAGGACCATGGACACGGGTATATGGCGCGGGAAGTCTTGGAGAACTGCCTTTGCGAGGTTGTTGATTTGTTTTGGTGCGATATCGTTC
>CAYYWK010000740.1:0-1756 GCA_964475345.1 uncultured Desulfobulbus sp. | reverse complement strand
CTGCAGAAGGAACAGTCCGCCCTCAAAGAACGTTTCTCGGTCCTCTCGAAGCTGGGGGAATACACCGACTTTCGTGATCTCGACTGGAAACCCGTGGCGGTTGTCATCGCCAGGCTGGAAGCCGAGAAACGTGAGCTGGAAGCGGCCTCCGATCTGCTCAAGACTCTGACGTCACAATTGACCACGCTCGAAGGGGAGTTGAAAGAAACGGAGATTCAGCTTGATGAACGGAAGGATAAGCGCTCGAAAACCGAGCAAAAAATCAGTGCTGCGCACGAGCTGCGGCAACAAGCGCAAGCTCTTTTAGCGGAAATAACAGAAGATATTGTTCAGAGATTTGACCTCCTGGAAGCGATGCGTGAGGAGGCGCTTGGCGGTCAGATGCTGACAGTCGAATCGTGTGACAATCGCGAGCGCGACATGCGTGATTGGCTGCAGGCCAGGATCGACGCCGAAGATTCGAAGATCAAGCGTCTGTCTGAAAAGATCGTTAAGGCCATGACCGAATATAAAGGGATGTGGAAGCTGGAGACAGGAGATGTTGATGCCAACCTGGCTGCCGCCCCCGAATACAGGTCAATGCTGGATCAACTGCAGGCCGATGACTTGCCCCGGTTTGAAGGACGTTTCAAGGAACTCCTGAACGAGAACACCATCCGGGAGGTGGCGAATTTTCAATCCCAGCTGGCACGCGAACGGGAAACCATCAAGGAGCGCATCGCAAGAATCAACGAGTCGCTCACCCAGATTGATTACAACCCGGGCCGTTATATCAGCCTCGAAGCACAGATGAATCTCGACGCCGACATCCGTGATTTCCAGACCGAATTGCGTACCTGTACCGAAGGTGCGCTCACCGGCTCGGAGGATGCGCAGTACTCGGAGGCCAAATTCCTTCAGGTGAAGCGAATCATCGAGCGGTTCCGAGGCCGGGATGAACACGCGGATATGGATCGGCGCTGGACGGCCAAAGTGACCGATATGCGCAACTGGTTCGTCTTCGCCGCCAGCGAGCGCTGGCGTGAAGACAACACCGAGCATGAACACTATGCGGATTCCGGCGGAAAGTCAGGCGGTCAGAAGGAAAAGCTCGCCTACACCGTCCTTGCCGCCAGCCTGGCGTATCAATTTGGTCTGGAATGGGGTGCGGTGCGCTCTCGTTCCTTCCGTTTTGTGGTCATCGATGAGGCGTTTGGGCGCGGTTCCGATGAATCGGCCCAGTATGGCTTGCAGTTGTTCGCGCAGCTCAATCTGCAACTGCTGATCGTCACGCCGTTGCAGAAAATCCATATCATCGAGCCTTTTGTCGCCGGTGTCGGGTTTGTGCACAATGAGGATGGCCGCAACTCGGTCCTGCGCAACCTGAGCATTGAGGAATATCGAGCCGAGAAACGGAGGATGCAAGGATGATGTGGACGACCCCGGCTGATCTCAAAATTCAGGTGCAAAAGCTTTGGAATCGCGGTTTGCTGCTCGCCTCCGTGGCTAGTGGAGAGTCGCTCTTCCCTCGGCGTCTGGCCCTCAAAGGCCCTGACTCTCGGGAACTGAGCGAACGGTTCCCTGAGGTGCGGGATTGGATTGCTGGATTGAGCGCCGCTGCTGGGCCCTATCGAATTGAATGGCGTACCGTCAACCACCGTGTTGTTGGAGCCAATGAAATTCCCGCGGCGATCTGGATCGACCAGCTTGCGGACGCCCTTAGGTTGATTGGCAAGCGCCGGGTGGCGGAGCAGTTCGCGGCGCTGGTTTAACAGAC
>CAYYWK010000739.1:0-1761 GCA_964475345.1 uncultured Desulfobulbus sp. | reverse complement strand
CCTGATCCAGTTCGAGGATTTCGCCAACCGCAACGCCTTCCGGTTGCTGCAGAAATACCGCGACCAGATCTGCTGCTTCAATGACGATATTCAGGGCACCGCATCAGTGACCGTCGCCGGTATATTCTCGGCGCTGCGCATCACCGGCGGCGACCTGAAGGATCATCGGGTGCTCTTCCTTGGTGCCGGCGAGGCGGGTATCGGGACCGGCGACCTGCTGGTTGCTGCCTTGGTCGATGCTGGCCTATCGCTGGAAGAGGCCCGCCAGCGGTGCTGGTTCGTCGATTCGAAAGGGCTGGTGGTAAAGAGCCGTTCCGACCTGACCGGCCACAAGCTGACCTATGCCCACGAGCACCCGTTTGTCCCTGACTTCCTCTCCGCGGTCGAATCGCTGCGGCCGACGGCGATTGTCGGCGTTTCCGGGCAGGCCAAGAAATTCAACCGCGAGGTGCTGGAGGCAATGGCCCGGATCAACGAGAGACCGATTGTCTTTTCGCTCTCCAATCCGACCTCGAAATGCGAATGCACCGCCGAGGAAGCCTACTCCTGGACGGAGGGCAGGGCGGTGTTCGCCAGCGGCAGCCCCTTCGACGAGGTCACTGTCCATGGCAGGAAATACAAGCCGGGCCAGGGCAACAACGTCTACATCTTCCCCGGCATCGGCATGGGGGTGATGGCCAGCTGGGCCACCACGGTCACCGATGAAATGTTCCTCGTCGCCGCCAAGACGCTGGCCGCCGAGGTCTCGGAGACGGACCTGCGGGTTGGCAGGGTTTATCCGCCGCTGCCGAGGATCAGGGAGGTATCGCAGGCCATCGCCGTGGCGGTGGCCGATCTTGCCTACAGCAGGGGACTGGCCTCGCGGCAGCGGCCTGAAGACCTCGAAGGGTACATCGCCAGCCTGATGTATGAGCCGGATTATCAGCCATATGTCTGAATGGTTTGGAGGTTGCCGCCATCCGCTTGTCCCTGGCCCGGGCGCAGTCCCTTGCCGGGGAAGCCTGCATTCGGCGCCCCTCGCCTCACCGCGGGGCAAGGGGCCTCTGCTTTCAGCTCGAGGAGAAAAAAGTATCCGGCACAGTAGTATTTTTGCTGCAATAGGGGTACAATTCACCAACAATGAGACGGGAATTTTCCCTGTTTGTCATATATTTTTTTGGTATCATTTGGTTTTTCATTAAACAAGGCTCTGCCTGCACGTGTTCTCGCCGCCAGTGCGAGAGGGCGGATCAAAGATACGGACTGTTTTTTTGATTGGCTGGAAGAGACCTCCTGCGCCTTTACGATCCGGGCGAAGAGGTTGTTGCAACCTGTTCTGCTGGAATTCCTGTTTTCTTGCTGCACCGATTGATCCCGGTGGTTTCCTGACTGTGGTATGGCGGAAGACCATGGCTGCGGTCCCGAAGTTTTAAGGGCGCCTGCCCGCTGAGCCTGTCATGGGATTATGGGGCCGGGATGATAATTGTGTTGATTAGTATCAGTTAGTCTTATAATAAATATTAATGATCAAATAGCCGGCGACGCACCCTCTTCCCCGATCATCAGGAGAAGATGAAGGCAGGGCCGGATCAGCCAATCCGGCAGATATCCCGTCGGCAGTTGAAGCACACCAGAGAGGAGGGCCAATGGAAGCTGCACAACGATCGGACGCTGGTCGCGCGAGTGGAAAGCCATACTATCTTGCCGCCGAGATTGATCCACCCAAATGGACCAACCTCGAGGGTTTTCTCCAGACGGCGATGAGTCTCAAGGGAAGGGTCG
>CAYYWK010000738.1:0-1764 GCA_964475345.1 uncultured Desulfobulbus sp. | reverse complement strand
ACGACCTGCGGCGCAGATACGAGCAGGTTTTCGGCAAGCCCGGCGAGTGGCGTGGGGATCCACTGCAGACCGTCATCTCCTGGAAGTGGAGTTTCAGCGATGACCAGGGGCAGCGAGTCAGTCTCGAGTTGACCCACAGCAACGACGACGACTACAAGCTCGGAAATTTTGTCAAAATGACGCTGCGCTCACTCTGGGAGGAGGAAGCGGCCTGCCGCAGTGCAAAATATCCCCAGAGTGCCGGGGACAATCCGGCCTCTCCCCCCGGAAAGCTCGACTACAACCTGTTGGTCCCCCGCTGATCGCCGGATGCTGATCTGGGACGGTTTGCAGGTCGATATACCCGCGGGGATGGAGCATGTTGTCCTGGACCGGGGGTTTGTCCGCCTGGCCGACCGTGACGGACATGGTGTGGAGTTGCGCTTTGCCGCCGAAAAAAGCCCATTCTCACCCGTAAGGGATGGCCGGCGCATCCTTCGTGCCGCAGGTCTCGAACAGGAACGGCTGGAAATCTGCGGCGAGGACTGGGCCGCTGCGTTGCCGGGAACCCTCTATCGCGCCAGCCGGCTGTGGATCCTGCGTTTCGGAGATCCGCCAGGTCTTGCGGCTATGCTGTTCCCGACCCCTCCCCCCGCTGACCTGCTGCGACCGTTGTGCCTCTCGCTGGCCTTGACACCTGCCACCCGGTGGCGGCAGTGGTCCTGCTATGACATCGCCTTCGAGACCCCGCCAGGGTATCTCCTCGGTGAAGCCGTCTTTCGCCAGGGGCATTTCCGCCTGCAGTTCCGCCAGGGCGCGGCGACCCTGACCCTCGAGCGGCTGGCTCCGGCCGATGTCCTGCTCGACAGCCGCTCGCTGCGGGAATGGGTCGACCGTGCCTAACCCGGCCGGGCAACGGCCGGTGAGGGCGTGGTTGCCGACGGCGGGCGGGAAGTCGCCGTCTTTCACAGGCCTCGGCTTTTCGACCGCCTGCTGGCCGCGGCGGGGATGCGGTCCGGGGAGGGATGCATGCTGGTACGGCACGCAGTGCGCACAAACAGAATCCTGACCATGCACGAAGAGGGCAAGGCGCTGTCCGGTCCTGACCGAAAACGTTGCCAGCACAGCTATGTCGTCACCGCAACTGACAAAAGATGAGGCCCTTGCCGCGGTGCCGATGCCCAGCGGCGATGTCGCGGTTCAGCTGACCGGGGGAGGTCTGGTTCGCCTGAGTTATCCGGTCCGCCTGCCTCCCTGGCTGGTACGCCTGCTGCCGCGCAAAGCGGCGGCCGCCACACGGCGTACCGTCGAGCTGGACGGCATGGGTTCCTTCGTCTGGAGCCATATCGATGGCAAGCGGTCGGTGGCGGGGCTGGCGGAACTGGTGGTCGCGCGTTATGCCTGCCTGCCGGTGGAGGCCGAAAACGCCGTGGCCGAGTTTCTCCGCCAGCTGGGGCGGCGCGGTATCATCGGCATACGCTGAGCGGTTCCCCCGCTGCGGCCTGCTGTGCCAGTCCCGGATCAGGCCCTGCCGACAAGCTCGTAAAGCGCTCCCCGATCCGCCATCAGTTCCTGGTAGGTCCCCGATTCAACTACCTTTCCCGCCTTCATCACGATTATCCGGTCATAGTCGGCAATGGTGTCGAGGCGGTGCACCACCGCCAGAATGGTGTGACGGCCGCGCAGGGACTGGAGAAAATTCTGGACCCTGGCCTGCGAGGCGTTGTCGAGGGCGGCGGTGGCTTCATCGAGCACGTAGGTGGCCGGCCGGCGGAGGAACACCCG
>CAYYWK010000737.1:0-1767 GCA_964475345.1 uncultured Desulfobulbus sp. | reverse complement strand
ATCATCGCCTCGAGCAGGATAGGCTCGTGGCCGTGGATGATGACATTGACCTTGTCCTCCTTCAGCACCCCCATGTCCACTTCGACTTCCACCGGTGACGGCGTCCCGAAGAGGATGTCGGAGATGTCGGTGGACACCATCGACCCGCCCCAGCCGTCCGCCAGGGCCGTCCTGGAAATCTGCTTGGTCAGGTTCTCGTAATCCTGGTCGACGCCGATGGCAGTGCGATGCATCATTTCCATGATCTCGCGCATGGCCCCGCGCGGGACAATCCCCTCTGTGCGCCAAGTCTCGAGGGTCTTTGGCGGAACGCGCTTGACCATCGGAATCTCGCCCTCGACCTGGGTGTAGGTCCGCTCCAGTTCGTGATAGAGATCAAGGGCGATCTCCTTGAGCTCCCGCCCTTCCACCGGCACGTCCAGAGACTTGGCAACCTCGTACAGTTTCAACGGATCCTGAATCTTGAGGCTGACCACCTTGCCGTTGACGACATCCCTGAACAGCTCAAGCATGGCCATCCCGTGATCGGTGTGGGCAGCCGCCCCGGCGGCCACCATCCGGCCAAAGTTCCGGGCAACGATGGTGTCGACCGTCGCGCCGCACATGCCGACCCGGTCATACGGCGAGGAAACGTTCATCCGGCAGGGCCCCATCGAACAGTGTTTGCAGCACGCCGACTGGGCACCGATCGGGCAGGCCTTCATCTCGGCAGCCCTGTCAAAAATGAGCTCGACCCCATCCTTCCTGGCTTTGGTAATCATCTCGGCCGTTGATTCACAGGTAGTGAGATCTTCGACTCTGAGCAGCTCCTGTGTTTTTGCCATGGCACTTCTCCTGATGTGGGTGTGAGGAACGGACGCCTTCTTCCTTTCCAGGGAACAGCAGAAAAGGAAAAGACTGATCTTGCCTGTGAGCAGATTTCTGCCCCGAAAAAAGAATGAGAAACATTCTCATTCAATTGTACACCACATCGTGGTATTGTCAAGAAGTCGCGGTCAAGGAGAGCGCCCTTCGGCCGGGCACGCTTCCAATGGGTCGAAATAACAGCAAGATATTTCGGGAAGCGGCCTCCCGGGACGGAGTTGCCCGGGAAGACTGCGGATGCCGCTCAGCTTTTCAGGGCGATGAGACTGCTGACGATCGAGGTCAGCTGGGTGGGGGCGGAGGAGAGGTTCTCATACGGTCGCCGGCCTTCTCTGTCAGCCTCGAAGATTTCCGCCTCTTCGGGGAAAAACCCGAGGATCTCGAAATCGGCCAGCGATTGGCGAATCAGTTCTTCGTCCTCGCGGCTCTTGACGCGGTTGCCGAGGATCATGATCCGCTTGATGCCGATATCCCGGCCGAGCTTGCGGATTTTCTCGGCAGCCACCCGGCTTCGTGCGCCGGGATTGACTACGACTATCAACGCGTCGACCGAGGAGGAGGTGGCTCTGCCGAGATGTTCGATCCCGGCCTCCATGTCCATGATGACGATATCGTTACGGTAGAGAACGAGATGGGTCATCAGGGCCTTGAGAATAGTGCTCTCGGGGCAGATGCAGCCTGATCCGCCGGTCTGGACCGTCCCCATCACCAGCAGTTTGACCCCGTCGCGTTCGAGGGAGAAGCGGTCGGGGATGTCGTCCACTTTCGGGTTCAAAGTGAAGAAACCGCCCATTGTTCCAGGTTTTGCGCCGGTTCGCTCAGCGATCAGATCCGACAGCTCGGCAATCGGCCGGATGGGCTGATCTTCCGGTATCCCCAGCCCGGCCGCCAGGTTGGAGACCG
>CAYYWK010000736.1:0-1773 GCA_964475345.1 uncultured Desulfobulbus sp. | reverse complement strand
GTGGCATAGAGGATCCGCTGCAATTCGTGGAGCTTGGCGGGAGTCCAGGGATCGCCGGCCTTATAGGGCAGGTAGCGGGCGAGCAGGCCCGGCTTGATGATTTCCTGGTCGGAAGAGGTCTGACCGAAAAGGTAGCGTGGGCCGGTATCGAGCACCAGGTCGACCTCGCCGGTCCTTTTTTCCCGGTTGATCCGCAGTTCCTGCCGCGAGAAGCGGGCGGTGATGAAGCCGGTCTGCAGGGCCCTGCGCACCAGTTCCCTCTTTCCCTTCTCATAAAGACTCTGATCGAGGATATCGCCTTCGCGGAGGGGGAAGCCCTTGAGGGCTGTCGCCAAATCTTCCCGACCCGGTCCCTCGGCAGCAACCCGCACCTTCGTCACCCGGATGGGTTTCCCCTTGCTGACAGTGTAGACGGCCCGCCATTTCCCGTCAGTCATGGCCAGTTCGCTGACCACGGTCGGCGCGTAGTAGCCAAACGGTGCGAGCGCCTCCTCGATATCTACCTCTGCCTGGCGGTGCAGGCGGCGGATCTCGAAGTCGGTCAGACGGCGGCTGTCCCGGTGCAGGTAGATCTTCAACCGGGAGAGGATGTTGTCGCGAAGGGCTCCTTCGACGCCGTTGACCCGGACATCCACCGATACTGCTGCTGCACCTGACGGGACGGCCAGGAAGACGGACAGCAGGAGGAATACAATTCGACAGAACAAGGATGTTGTATTATGAAAGGTTGCAGATCCGGGAGGTGCAGGGTCGGGGGCCTCGTTGCCGCCTCCCCGCGGCATCAGACATCACCTGTTATTCTACACCACTGACCGCTATTTGAAAGATGAATATCCACCGACTGGCGATAGAGAGGATGGTGAACGGCGGCTTCGGTCTGGGCCGCATCGGTGACGGCAGGATAGCTATGGTCCGCCAGGTCCTGCCCGGCGAGACCGTCGACGTCAGGGTCGTGCGGGAGACCTCCTCCCATGTCGAAGGGGTCGCCACCACCATCCACGTCCCCCATCACTGGCGGATCGCTCCGCCCTGCCCGTACTACGGCCGCTGCGGCGGCTGCGACCTGATGCACGCCGAGTATTCCTGCCAGCTCCGCCTGAAGCGGGAGATCGTCCTCGACCTGCTGCAGCGGCAGGGCGTGCCGGCGGTTCACGAGGCGGCGGCCGTCCTTGCCGACCCGCTGCCTTCGCCGTCCGCCTGCGGCTACCGGCAGCGCATCCGGCTGCAGGTGGACGAGCGGGGACGCCCCGGTTTTCGTCGCTTCCACTCCCATGCGGTGGTGCCGGTGGAGAGATGCCTGCTCGCCTGCGAGGAACTCAACCGGGTTCTGGCTTCGCTGGGCGCGCACCCTTCAGCGGCGGCCCTGATGCAGCAGGCAGGGGAACTGGAGATCATGACCGGTCCCGACGACGATGCCACGGCCTGCGTCTTTGTCCTCAAGCGGCGTCCCCGGCCCCGCGATTTTTCCCGGGCTCGCCGGCTGATCGGGGATTCCGGCACAGTCGGCCGGGTTTTCTTCCGCGGCGCAGACTTCCCCCTTACTCCGGCCGCCGGCCGCCACCGGGAAATCAGCCACACCTTCTCGGTCTCCTACCCGGCGGAGGGGAATCTGCCGGCATCGACCATGACCTGGGAGGTCGGCGGCTTCAGCCAGGTGAACCTCGCCCAGAACCGCCGGCTGATCGCCACCGTCTGCACCTTTGCCGCAACCGGGCCGGAGGACACCGTGCTCGACCTGTTCTGGGGCGACGAGACGCACGCACTTGCCGCGAA
>CAYYWK010000735.1:0-1774 GCA_964475345.1 uncultured Desulfobulbus sp. | reverse complement strand
CGGCTGCGTGATTACGACATTCATAAGGATGCATTTTTCACCGCTTCGGTCGCTCCCATTAAATCGCTTAGAGGCTGGCAACAAGGTTGAGCCATTCCTCAGATAGCATAGAGACCATTACGGAGTTGTGATAGCGCCCGGACTTGAATACATTTTCCCGGAGCGCACCCTCTTTTTTCATATTGAGTTTCTCGTATAACCTTTCTGCCGCTTTGTTGCTTTTTAGATAATACGCGTAAACACGGTGAAGGGCTAGCGTTTGAAATGCGTGAGTCAACAGCTGTAACATTGCTGACATTCCGATCTTTCGGCCAGACATCTCTGGGGAAATATATATATCAAACTCACAGTTGCTATTAAGCTCTGAAATATTTTTTAAGGTGCATCCGCCGATGCATTGCTTGCCGAGGAAAATCGCCCACGCAATGCGCACCCGGGTGCCAGTGAGGGAGGCAACCCATGCCAAGTGATCCTCAAGAGTGGGTATTGAGCCACCGAAATTATTATGCACAGCCTCGGAAAAGCGAATGTTGTAAAGCTGTTCCCATATTGGCTGGCCACACGTCTCCAATCGCACCAACTCGACTGCTGGTGCCCGGCAACAAACAATATTCGGGAAGTGTTCGCCCTCATTTTCGGACTGACACGGTGTCGGATTCATTGGTCAGAACATCTCTTAAATACGAAGTGTCTTAAACCCTGTTGGCGCGTTTGAGGTTGATCTTCAATGAATCCTACTTTCGCGAGAACCTTGCATGAGGCCGCATTTTCCTCCCTGACGTCAGCCGTGACTGATCGGACGCCTTCGCGCCAAGCTGATTTCAAGGCAAGGCTCACGAGAGTTGCTCCCCATCCCCGTCCGCGAAAATCCGGATCCAGCGAATAATCAAGGCTGGCAGTGCCATGCTTGTCGTCCAAACGGGCTTGCCCCACCGACAAGCGGTCAGCCATCAGGACGAACAGATGCGCGTTTGTGTCGCGCAATTTTTTCTGAAACCACTTGCGATGTTCATCCCACGATATGGCCTGGGTGTTTATCGAGTTCGCTCGAACCACCGGGTCGTTGACTAGATTGAAGTAAAACTCGATGTCATCTGGCTCTGCGGGCCTTAAGGAGAGACAGGATTCTTTTGTCGGATAGAGAATTTCACCCACCCGATCTGCACCCAAGCCATCGACCAGAGAACCGCATCTACGAGCTATAGCCGCCAGAGCTTTGGGATCCTTGATGCATTCAATCAGTGCATTTTTTAACTCTCCCTTGTTTGCCAGACCGGCATCCCCAATATACTTGACGGCCTTCATGGAGTCGGCTTGAAGGCACGACAGCCGCTGGTTGTCTGCTATTGAAACCACAATGGAAGGAACACCGAGGCACATTCTCTCCCACATGGAAACGCCGCCGGCTCCGATCGCCAAATCAGCCTTTGATAGCAAGTCTGCCAGATTGGGCAAACCCGAAAATACCGACGTCTTCCGTCGTTCTTTGGCCGTATCGTAAATCTCTTGGGCGTGTTTGTTGTTGCTTCCAATTACCACGGCAACATCGATATCCGAGAACTCCGGCTCTCGGAGCACATCCAAAGCCATTTTCGTGTGATTAAAGGGATCTACACCGCCAAAAAAGACTAAAATATTCTGCACCGGCTGTCCCGAACGAATAGATCTGGATTTTCTTGCTGTCGCATAACGTTGGTCAAGCAGGCTGTATCGAGGCCCCAATAGAAGACGCGTATATCTGGGAACAAGCGACCTATACGAATTTTTTAGTTTA
>CAYYWK010000734.1:0-1774 GCA_964475345.1 uncultured Desulfobulbus sp. | reverse complement strand
CCCGCCCGCGGCTCCTCTCTGACCCGGCCCCGCAGACTCCGAAAAAGCGTGGACCTCGCTGGATGTGGCCCTGTGCCTCGACTATGGCTGAGATGGCGATTGCTACCAGCTGCTGCGGCTGACACTCCCACACCAGCGCCATCCCCGAAGCGATTGACGAAGCCCCTGCGGTCGGGTATTTTCGCACAGCGCCTGCGTGACGGCATGCAGCGGGAGACCCGGTTGACCCTCCGGCATTTCCGGACCCAGCCGTCACCGTTCAACGAAGAAACCCTGGCGGCAGAGCCGCAGACCACGATGCATGACGCCCGCCCCACCCCGCCGCAGCGGCAGGATATCGAAATTCGCGACGCCACCGAGGCGGACCTGCCCGCCATTGTCGGCTTGAACGCCGACGTGGAGCACCACACCAGCCCGATGGATCTCGCGCGGGCCAGACTGCTGCACGGTCTTGCCAGCCACCACCGGGTCGCGACGGTCAACGGGCGGATCGCCGGCTTTCTCCTGGCGATGCGCGAGGCGACCCCGTACCGCAACGACAACTACGCCTGGTTTGCCAGCAGGTATGCGCGGTTCATCTATGTCGACCGCGTTGTTGTCGCCGGGCAGTTCGCAGGCAGGAAAATCGGCAGCTCGCTCTACGCGGACCTGTTTGCGGCCGCCCGGACCGAGGGGATACGGTCCATCGTCTGCGAGTACGACATCGAACCGCCCAACCCGGCATCCATGGCCTTCCACGCCGGATGGGGCTTCAGGGAGGTGGGCCGCCAGCTGGTGGCCGGCGGCAGGAAACTGGTATCGCTGCAGGCGGCTGAGGCCTGACAGGCCAGGCCTGCAGTTGACGAAACTACCGGCACCCCCCGGCTGCAGGAGCAAAGGACGGATCAGAGTGGAAAGGTACCTCATACGCATCGTCGGTTGCGGAAAACTGGCGGAAGAACTGCTGCGGGAGCTGTCCGGCCCGGCTATCGCCCGGGTGGTTCGCTTTGGCGGCAGCGACTTTCCGGAGGGCGCCCCCTGCATCGTCGTTCATGCCGGTTCCGGGCGCGAGCTGGGCGAGGTCACCGGCTTCTGCTCCAGGACCGGCTCGATGCTGCTCGACCTGTCCACGGCGGGCTCACGGTTTCCCAAGACGGTATCCTTCCCCGTCGTCGTCTGCCCGAACGTGAACATGCAGATGCTCCGCTTCATGGCCATGGTCAGGCAGGCCTCCCGCTACTTCATGGGCCAGGACATCACGGTCGCCGAATCCCACCAGGCCTCGAAGACCACCAGCCCGGGCACCGCCGTCTATCTCGCGCGATCGCTGGGCGTTCCGGAGACTGCGATCCGTTCGGAGCGGAATCCGGATGTGCAGGAACAGGCCCTCGGTATTCCCACCGCCTTTCTCGATCGCCACGCCCTGCACGCGATCACCGTCCGCAGCCCCGAGGTCGAGATCCGGCTGGAGGCCAAAGTCCTCGGGAAATCGGCATACGCCGCGGGACTGGCGCAGGTTATCACTCTCCTTACCCGGAAAAGGCCGGCTCCGGGGTTCCACGACATTGTCGACCTGGTCATCGACAGCGGCGCTGCAGATGCCTGATAGCGCAGGCACGGGCTGACCGGAAAAACACATCGCATTGAATGAAAATGAACAATCAAAACGAAATCTTGAACGACCTGGGCTGGAACGGCTGGTTCCGGCAGAAGATGAACTGTCCGCAGACGGATGCCGTCGCCCGCGTCGCCGCCGTCGATCGCGAGCAACTGCTGCTCGTCGACGGCACCGGCC
>CAYYWK010000733.1:0-1786 GCA_964475345.1 uncultured Desulfobulbus sp. | reverse complement strand
ATGTCGTCGAGACGGTAATGCTTGCAGTGCAGACAATCTTTCTTCATTCGCTCGTGCCCAAGGTCGTTCTTCTCTTCTTCGCGGTGTATCCGGTCGTCGCTTCAGCCAAGTTTTTCCAGGCATCCCGCAAGCGAATCGGGGGTGTCGAACTGCAGGGCGCTGACCTTGACCCCGGCCGGCACGATCTTTCGCATCATCCCCTTGAGGACGGTTTTCGGGCCAACCTCGATGAAGGTGTCGACGCCGCCGGCGATCATGGCGGTGACGATCTCGCACCAGCGCACACGGGCGGCGATCTGCCGCGCCATCAGGTCGCGGATGACAGTGACATCGGTTTCGACGGCGGCTGAAACGTTGAAATAGACCGGGGTCTGCGGCGCCCTGAACGGGATATCGGCGATAAAGGCAGCGAAATCCGGCACGGCGTCAGCAACCAGCGGACTGTGATTGGCGACACTGACGTTCAACGCAACGACCTTCGCCCCCAGTTCCTCCGCCTTCGCAGCAACGGCATCCATGGCGGCGACCGTTCCGGAAATGACCACCTGCTGGGGCGTGTTGTGGTTGGCGGCGGTGATCACCCCATCCCCGTCATAGGCTGATATCAGGGCGTCGATGGCTGCGATGTCGAGGCCGACAATCGCCCGCATGCCTCCTGGATGCAGCCGACCTTCCCTCTCCATCAGTTCGCCGCGCCTGGTCACCATCCGCAGGGTATCCTCCAGCGTGACCGCTCCCGAGGCATAGAGGGCAGAATACTCACCAAGGCTGTGCCCGGCGAAGCAGTGCACCGCCAGGCGGTCGCCGAGGGCGTTGCGAAGGGCCTGCCAGCAGATCAGATTGGTGATGGTGATGGCTGGCTGCAGGCAGACTGCCCTGGTCAACTCCTCCATCGGTCCTTCCATGATGATCCGCCTCAGCGGCAACCCGCAGATGGCCCCCGCGGTCTCCATCATTTCCGCGCAGCGCGGGTCGGCCTCGATGAATTCGCGGCCCATGCCGATGAACTGCGACCCCTGGCCGGGAAAAAGTACGGCAACACTCATGACGTGGTCCTCGCTGTCTTTCTTTCTTCGAGAAAGCTGACAATCAGAAACAGCACCGCTCCGACGCAGATGGCCGAGTCGGCGACATTGAAAGCCGGCCAGTGATGGCCGGCCAGGTGAACATCAAGGAAATCGACAACCGCGCCGAAGCGCAGGCGGTCGATCAGGTTGCCCAGCGCCCCGCCGGTGATCAGGCCCAGGGCGACGGCGTTGACCCGTTGCCTGCTGGCGAACCGGTGATAATAGAAGGTCAGTCCGCTGCAGGCGATCACTCCGACGGTGAGGAAAAAATACTGCCGCCACGGGGAATCGACATCCGCCAGCATGCTGAAGGCGGCCCCGGTATTGGTGACGTAGACCAGGTTGAACAGCCCCGGGATGATCTCCCGCGATTCGTAGAGCTCGAAATTGCGCAGGATCAGGAGCTTGGTCAGCTGATCGAAGAGAATCGCCAGCAGCGCGGTGAAATAATAGAGCACCGCTATCCTTCCAGAACCGGGTTGATTTCTTCGACGACTGCGGCGCAGCGCTGGCATATCTCCGGATGCACGGCATGCTCGCCGACGGTTGTCGACCTGGTCCAGCACCGCTCGCATTTATTGCCCGGCGCAGGCACCACCTTGATCGCCAGACCCTCGATCTCGTCACTGGCAAAGGCGCCCGCAAGCGGCGCAGGGCTCAGGCGCAGGGCCGAGACGATCGAGATCTCCTTGAGGGTCTGCCGTTCCTGCTCAATAAAG
>CAYYWK010000732.1:0-1787 GCA_964475345.1 uncultured Desulfobulbus sp. | reverse complement strand
TGCTTGATGTGGGCCTGCCGCTGGCCCATGTCAGCATGCAGACAAGCGTGCACTATCCGTTCAAGGGCAAAGTCAGGGCGGTGCTTAAAGAAGTGAAGGCAGAGGCGTTTGGCGGACTGATATCCAGCAAAAAAATCGATATCGACACGGGCAGAAAGAGCAACCCGTTTGTCGTCCGCCTGGAACATGTCGATGCCAGTCAACTGGTCGAATTCAGGAAGCAGGAGGGGCTTTTCGCTGAAGGTCTGCTGGACGGCACCTTACCCTTCGACTGGACAGGCAAGGGCCTGACGCTGACGTCCGGCATCCTCGATGCAAGGGTTCCCGGTGGTCTGATCCGTTATCTGGGCACGGCCTCGATGCAGCAAATCGCTGCAACGGACAAATTCGGTGGCATGGCGATGCAGATACTCAGCGATTTTCATTTCAAGGTGCTGCATACGCAGGCCGACTATTATCCGGACGGCCAACTCGTGCTACGCATTGAACTCAAGGGCAACAATCCAGGCTACGAAAACGGTCGTCCAATAGAATTAAATCTCAATATCGAGGAAAACGTGCTCAAACTGTTGCAGAGCCTGAGCACGGTGGGTGAGATCAGTGACCGTATAGAGAAAAGCATACAGAAAAAGAAGTAGTAATTTGTGCCTCTGGACGTGGTTCCACAGTGCACCGATACTGCAAATCGAGGATGGTCAGAGGTGCGAACTATGCAAAAAACTATCAGGTATCACGTGATGTTGCTGGTGATCCTTGCTTCACTGTCGGCATGCAATCCGACGATCAAGGTGGAAGCACCGGACAAGCCCATCATCATCAATATGAATATCAAGATCGAGCATGAGGTACGCATAAGAGTGGAAAAAGATCTCGATACTGTCCTATCGAAAGACAGCGGCCTGTTTTAAGGAGCGCAACATGAAAGCTAAAGCGATTTTCCTTCCGCTGCTGGCCGCGATGGTCCTGACCTTTCCCGTGGTCAGCCTGAATATTACCGATGCCGTGGCCGCCGATCTGCGCGGGGCGAAGGCTGCCGGTCATATCGGCGAGCAGCTCGATGGCTATCTCGGTATTGTCCCCGGCGCACCGGGCGATGTACCGACACTGGTTGCCGATATCAATCAGCAGCGCCGCGCCGCCTATCAAAACATCGCGAAAAGCAACGGCACCAGCGTTCAGGCCGTGGAACAAATCGCCGGCCAGAAAGCCATCGAGAAGACCCCCGCCGGGCAATACATCCAATCCCCTTCCGGCCAGTGGATCAAGAAGTAAGCCGATTCGTAACCGTTTGGCCCACTCTCCCCCGAGGGGGCTAAACGGTTACGTTGCTCCTCCTCTGAGGCAGGTGACCATACCCCGCTGTAGTGATCTGCTGCGTGCCGCATCGGCTGGCCGTGTCGGCGGTGTTGCGCCACGGGCATCCGCCTATCGTCGAACTGGATAGGCGGTTCGTGCGGCACCGTACGGACGGTACGGGATGTCGCGCTTATATATCTGCCATCGCAATTGGTCGCGTGTGCATCGCCAGCGAGCACCGGACCGGCGGTGTAGCCGAAGACGGGTGGTGCAAACCAGACTGTCGCGCCACGCATTCTGCGGAGGGAACCGGGCTAAACATTTTCCTCCTCCAATGAGACATACAGCTTAGGGAAAGATCGCTATGAAAACCTCAGTACTCGCCGCCGCAATCGTTACTTGCAGCCTGACTGCCCCGATCCTCATGGCGCAAGAAGCAGTTGCACCCGGATGGCCGATGACGGGCGGACCCCGAGGCGGTCACGGCATGA
>CAYYWK010000731.1:0-1793 GCA_964475345.1 uncultured Desulfobulbus sp. | reverse complement strand
AGCGCGCGGAGCAGCGACCTGGACCAGGGGGGCATCATCTACCGCTCATCTCCCGTTCGACGCTGAAGGAAGTGCTGTCGACCGGGCTATCGTTCTTGTGGGATTCGTTCGCAACCAAGCCAACAGGAGAAACCCATATGTCAGCATTGCGACTTATGACTTTCAATGTGCAAATGTTGCCATTGATTCCGCTGACCATCCTGGGACAGAGTGACGATGCCGAGCAACGCGCCGACCGCGTTGCCGACGCCATTCTTTCTATCCCGGTCGAAGAACGGCCCGATGTGATTGCTTTCAACGAGGTCTTCAATGAGGACGGACGCGATCGCCTCAAGGATCGTCTGGCGGCATGGCCAAACATGGTTCTGAAAATCGACAACGGCGGCCTAGACAACGACGCAGGCCTCATGCTGGTGAGCCGCCTTCCCTTTCACAACCTTCCGACGGGTGGCGAACTTTATGAACACTTCTATACCGTGGCGGAAGGTACCGATGCACTTGCGGCCAAGGCCGTTGGCATCATTCAAATCAATCGTCCAGCTGAAATAACCACGATCGCATTTACCCACCTACAAGCTTCATACGACGCGGAGGACGAATACCGCGATGTCCGGGAGAAGCAGCTGCAGGAAATCTTCGACGCACTTTCGGCAGTCCTCGGACCGGTAGCCTCCGAGTGGCGTAATGTCATTCTCGTCGGTGACCTCAATATCAGGGGCGATTCCGGGGCACAGACCGACGAATGGACAAGAACCTTCAAGACTTCGGGATCGCCCTTCCAGATGGCCTTTGCAGACGGCTGGCGTACCTGGATGCACCCTCCCGACGTCAACAATGACCCTGATCCTGATCGGGGTCATTCAAACATCGAACTGGAAACCGGAAAGCTGCAGCGGTTGGACTATCACTGCTTCACGCTTCCGGGAGTCCCGGCGAGGGAAGCGGTTCCCCACCACATGTTTCTCCGATTACGGGACCAGAGCGACCACTTTTCGCTGGAAGCGGTGATCGAGGGCTGGTCGCCGAACTGCTCACCCTCCGAGGCGATCGAGCTGCATGCCGTCGCGACGTTTCCGGTGTCTTCCGGAGATCCAACAATTCTACGCATAGTGGACGTCAACTTTTTCACATTGGATTCCTATCAGTGGATCCATGTCAGGACGCCTGGAACCTTTTCTATTCACAAGCCGCCCAACCTGAAGGTAAGGCTCTTTCTCGAGACCGACCTGAGCAATGCCATTACCCCTGCTGGAACACTTGAGATCACGAATCTTTCTCCCGATGCACAATCAGGGCTTTCTGACTTACAATTTGATCCAGAGGGTACAACATTTTCAGCCCGTCTACCGTTTTTCCTCGCCGTCGAAATGACAGGCGTAGATCCCGGCCCCGCGAAGCTTTCGGTTTTTGAGCATCGCGGCGATACGCCCGCGACGGCAATATGGCTGAGCCCCCATGCATCGACTCCCTCGGGTTTTCCTGCGGGCCAGAAGCTGGGCATCGATGACCGCTGCTGGTTCAAGGCCAGTTTCCCAAAAACGTTTGGGGGGCTCGATCGGCTCGAAGAGTTCGCTTTCTCCAATGGAACGGGCAATGAAATCACGGTCGCGGAATTCGACACGGGTCTTCAGCAAATCGGCGCAGTCTCCGGCTCCCAGACCATCCTCAAAGTGGACATCAATACCCCCGGCGGCGACGAGCGCTTGTTTTCCATCCAGCGATCCTCGGTTGATGACGCGGGCTTCTCATGTTTTTGGTTTTCCCCCATCAGCTACTTTGCCCTGGATCGTCCA
>CAYYWK010000730.1:0-1800 GCA_964475345.1 uncultured Desulfobulbus sp. | reverse complement strand
CCAGCTGGTCGCAACACTAACAGCAGCTCCGGCTGCCCGGGGAAGGTCTTTTCCCCGGCTGTCGCCGGTGATCAACCCCGCAGACGGGCAGTTTCTCCTGCCAGCTCCGGGTAGCGGATGCCAATCTTCACGTTCCGCCGCTGCGGCAGGCATCGCCGGCAGCCGGCACACAGGAGGGTTCTCCCATGAACAGCTTTTTCAAACACCATGCACGGTTCACAGCATTCCTCGCCAGCCTCGTTCTCTTCATTTTTCAGGGGGTACACCTCTCAGCGGCAACTTTTGAGGAAGATGTATCTTCCGGAGAATACCTCTACCTCAAAGGCCTGGTACACAGCGTCTCGATCGCCGAAAGCTCTCTGAAGGTCGAGCAGCGGGACGGCTCCCGGATCACCATCCGCATAGCCCCGGAAACAGAATTCGAGGGTGCCGGAAACCTCGAGGATCTGCAGGCCCGGCAGACCATCAAGATCTGGTACCGGCCCGATCCCGATGGCAATACCGGTCTGAAAATCCTCAGGATGCCCGATCTGGGATGCTGATGGCCACGACACGTCCGCCAGCCTAAGGAGGTGCCCTATGAAAGGCATGAAGATGATACTGGCCCTGGCCGCGGCAATAATCTCCGTCGGCAGCGGAGACACCGTCTTCGCCAGCGCCGGAGTAGCCGCGCTGGCAGGGGCCAGGAGCGCTGACGTCTATTTCGATGTCAATATCGGTGAACCGGCAAAACTCGTCAAGCGACTGGAGCTGATCGAGACGACCTACCGGCAGCTGGTGGCCGCCGGTTTCTCGCCGCGGGTGGTGATAGGCATCCGTGGAAAGGCAAGCAATTTCTTCACTGGCGGCGACGGCTACGTTCTTGATGACGATCTGCCGATGAAAAGGGATATCGCCGCCAGGGCCGGGAAGTTGCGAGCCATGGGTTTTGCCGTCGAGCAGTGCCGCATCGCCGCCGGTCTCCAGGAAATTGACGAGACCGACTTCCTGCCGCTTCTGACCATGGTCGACAACGGCTATGTGTCGATGATCGGCTACCAGGCTCAGGGCTACGCCTTCGTGCCGATGGACTGAAGACCTCCGGCCCATCGCCATGAGCCGGAGGTCAGCCTGAAACTGCGTTTTGGCTCAGGCCGCCTTCGCCTCGAACGCGGCCCACTTGGCGTCGACCTGCTGCTGGATCTGCTCGACCAGTTCGGGGGCGAGCGATTTGAACCGTCCCTGGGTGGCGAAATACTCCCTGACCGGTTTGCGCTTGCCACCAGCAATCCGCTGCGAGGGCGCGGAGAGTTTGAAGACGCCGTTCTCGATCTCGTAGAGGTCGAAGAGCCCGGTTTCCACCGCCAGCTTCCCCACCTTGATGGTGTATCTGGTATCGAAGTTCCAGCCCGGCGGACACGGGGTGTGGACGTGGATATATTTTGGCCCGGCGATGGTGGTGGCCTTCTTCACCTTGTCGTAGAGGTCGATCGGGTAGGCTGCCGAGGCCGTCGCCACATAGGGGATGCCATGGGCGGCGATGATCGCCGGCACATCCTTTTTCGACTGGAGCTTGCCCTTGATCGGCGTCGTGGTCGTCAGCACGCCCTGCGGAGTGGTGCCGGAGCGCTGCACGCCGGTGTTCATGTAGGCCTCGTTGTCATAACAGATGTAGATGATGTTTTCGCCCCGCTCGCAGGCCCCGGACAGGGCCTGGATGCCGATATCGCCGGTGCCGCCGTCGCCCGCCCCGGCAACGACGTTGACGTCGTCCTGGCCCAGCGCCTTCCTCGCCCCGCGCACGCCGGTGGCCGCCGCCCC